>JBAVMD010000788.1:0-3393 GCA_049689695.1 Chitinophagaceae bacterium
CTGTAAACACTTCAGAAAATATACCTGCAAAAAAGCCGATAAGAGCTACCCACATCCAGTTTCGTTGAGGCCAATTAATTCTTCGCGCTTCTTTCTCTTTACGATCCTTCTCGATTTGCTCCGCATGGAATCCTTTCCACTCCCATCCTTTATCCGTTAATTGAGTAACGTCTACTTTACCTGGAATAAAAAATTTGATAAAGGCATTCCCGATCAAAAAGTCTCTTGCTGCTATTGACAATGGATACATGCCCGGTGTATTTCTATGTTGCCAGATATACCGAGACCATTTAAATATTCCACCCTGATCAGACCTATGATAGGCGATAATTTCAGTGGCAATAGCTTTTAACTCAGGCTTCATAAATGCAATTTGATATTAGTAACATGCAAACTTTATTTAAAAAAAGAAAATGAAAAGTGTTTTTTCCCGGTTTTTTCTAATCGGTTAGAGAGTAATACTCATACAAGGAAATTCTGTCATTATAGCCGGGCACTTACCTTTGCCCGATGGATTATTTCAAGCGCCTCCTCGACCTGCTGAGAATTGAAAAAGAAGAAGACCGCAGATCGTACCAGCAATTGATCGAAAATATGCCCGTGCCCGAACGAAGATCGGCCGGCCTCACCTGGTATCCAATCGCCATAAAAGATACAGAAATGAGCAGGGGCGATTATTTAGTGGTGGAAGTTGAACGCACCACACACCAGGATATTATTCACCAGCTTCGCTTTGGAATGACGGCTGCGCTTTTTTCTAACCACGATGCAAAAGCAGACAGGGTTGAAGGTATCATTTCGTTCATCAGCGGCAATCGTCTCAAGATCACTTTACGCACTGATGAATTGCCAGACTGGAGCCGCGATGGCAAGCTTGGTATCGATGTAGTGTTTGATGAAGTGAGCTATGAAGAAATGGAAAAAGCAATGAAAATTGCGCCCGTCCTTTCAGAAAAAAGAGAAGAAGGCAGGCTTATAAGAATTCTTACCGGCGCTCAACAACCAACATTCAATTCCAACACGCCGCTATTTTCTCATCCTACATTGAATGCTTCGCAAAAAGAAGCAGTCACAAAAATACTTTCGGCAAATGAACTGGCCATAGTGCACGGCCCGCCCGGAACAGGTAAAACCACCACGCTGGTACAGGCAATCAAAGCCATGATCAATGAAGATCATAAACAATTATTGGTAGTGGCTCCCAGCAATGCAGCTGTTGACCTGCTGAGTGAAAAATTATCTGATGAAGGATTGAATGTTGTACGTGTAGGCAATCCTGCGCGGGTATCTGAAAAACTGATGTCGCTCACGCTGGATAGCAAAATGTCAGCGCATGCCAGCATGAAAGAGATCAAGAGGTTGAAGAAGCAGGCGAATGAGTTCAGGGATATGGCGCATAAATACAAACGCAATTTCGGTAAGGCGGAGCGCGACCAGCGCAAGGCATTGTTTACTGAAGCGCGCAGCATCAGCAAACAGGTAGAGCAAACGGAACAATATATTGCACAGGACGTTCTCTCCCGGGCGCAGGTGATAACAGCCACGCTGGTAGGCGCCAACCACTATACTGTTCAACACCTGAAATACCATACGGTGGTGATAGATGAAGCGGGGCAGGGATTGGAACCGGCCTGCTGGATACCTGTTCTTAAAGCGCAGAAAATTGTGCTTGCGGGCGATCATCTGCAGCTCCCTCCTACCATTAAATCCAACGAGGCCGCGCAAAAAGGCCTCAGCAAAACCTTGCTTGAAAAAAGCGTAGTCCTACATCCGGAGGCGGTGGTGCTGCTGCAGGAACAATACCGCATGAATGAAATGATCATGGGTTATTCATCCGGCGTATTTTACCAGCATAAATTAAAAGCGCATGAATCGGTAGCCAATCATTTATTGTTCCTGGAAGATGTACCGCTTGCATTCATAGATACAGCGGGCTGCGGCTTCGAAGAGAAATGGGAAGGCACTGCCATCAGCAACCCAGACGAAGCTTCTTTCCTGGTGAAACATCTTTCAGGCCTTGTGAGTATTCTTCATCCTTTTTATACACCGGTTACGTTCCCGCGCATAGCAGTTATCTCTCCTTATAAAAAGCAGATAGAAGTGCTAAAAGAATTCATTTCCGCCTCCTCTTCATTACAGGAAATCAGCTCGCATATTTCCATCAATACCATTGACAGTTTCCAGGGGCAGGAACGTGACATTGTTTACATCAGTATGACACGCAGCAACACAGACAACATCATCGGCTTTCTGTCAGACGTGCGCCGAATGAACGTAGCCATGACCCGGGCCCGGAAAAAATTAGTGGTTATCGGCGACAGCGCCACTCTCTCACAACTGCCTTTTTATGCCGATTTTATTACTTATGCTCAGGAAAGGAATGCTTACCAGAGCGCCTGGGAGTTCATGGATATATAATAATCGACGCTATTAAATTTTATAAACTATCATAATAGGATATCTTAGATTATTGTATCTTAAACTGAAATAAAAATGAGTCGGTTCCTGATACTACATCTTAAAAAATATAATCAGGCAGCTGAAGAAAAGCAACTAAAATGAGCAGACCAAAAATTTTTATATCATGTTCTGCGTACGATTTGAATCTTGCAAATATTTTATCCCAACGTTTATATGATGATGCAGAAGTAGAGGTTTGGTCGAGTGGTGTTTTTCCATTGGGCAAGTCATTACTTGAATCTTTAGATTCCATTGCAGAAAAATCGGATTTTGCATTGTTCATTGTACCAAACAACGGAAATCCTCCAACTTCATTCTTATTTGAAGTTGGTTTTTTTGTAGGCAAATTAGGCCTTTCCAGAACTTTTCTTCTTTATAATGGTCAAATTATGGGGAGCGAAATGGGCGGGATTGGACGAATATCTTGTCGGAATGACGACGTCGAAAATGCAGTTCACATATTAAAAAAAGCAATTTACAGCCTACAGGATCGGGACATAAAACAAGAAAAATTCTATAGTTGTTTTATCAGTTACTCATATAATGATCAGCCCTTCGCAGAGAAGCTTTATGAAGATCTGCAGGCAGTAGGAATTCGGTGCTGGCTCGACACAAAAGATCTCAAAATCGGGGAATCTTGGAGCGCACAAATAGACAGAGCCATTGAAGCAAACGAAAAACACCTCATCATTCTATCAAACTCCTCAATTAAAAGTAAATGGGTATTAAAAGAAATAGAAAGTGCATTAAATCTTGAAAAAGAAAGCAAAAAATCTCTGGTTTTTCCTATTCGTATTGATGATTCCATTTTCAATCAAAATGATATCCCTGCAATTACTCTTTTGAAAGAAAAACATATAGGAGATTTTAAAAATTGGGGCAATGAAAAATTCTATCATAAGGCTTTTTCCAGTCTTGTGAGAAACTTAATGA
>JBAVMD010000789.1:0-6936 GCA_049689695.1 Chitinophagaceae bacterium
CATCGAAAGATTGCTGTGCATCCAGCAGGATTTTATGAATATCGATCAAAAAAATATTTGGAGCTCCTATTTTGCCGATAACTCTCCGGATAATATCATTATACCTGCTGATGCTTTTTTGAAAACCCGGGGAATGCTTATCCATCTGTTCATTGGTGGGCGCAATGCTGAGAATGTAAATCCTGTTAAACTCTTTGACAGCACTGCTCATCCACTCTACTAACAGTTGCTCATACTTTTTTTCGTTAACGAGGTAATGAGCAAACCCGTTCTTTAAAAGCCATGCTCTTTTAGCGTGCAGCACGGCAATAATTCTTTTTCGTAAAAACCCAGGCAGTGTCGATATAAAATTTCGCAGCCTGAGCGGAACAGGTCTTGGCGCGCAATCGCAAACACCTTCATGCAGGATCAGGATGTCTTTTTTCTCTGTTACATACTCCTGGTCTTCTTTATATAACTGGTAGAGCTTATCAATTGTAAAAGCCGGACGGGCATGGTTGATCACAAACACTTCCTCGTTAGCGTTTTCTCTCAGCCATTTTTCAAAAAGATAGATATACCGGTCGTTGAGCGATACATGACCGGGCCGCGCCAATCCTAATGAATCTGCATAGTATGCAACAATCATCTGCTAATTCACTTTTCTAAGAAACACTAAAAATTATTTGCAAAGTTGGTGTACAGCTGCAATCCAAAGCGATGGCTTTTTTCAGGATGGAACTGTACGCCCTGTATATGCCCCTTTCCTACTGAGGCAGTGAAAGAGTAGCCATAATCTGCCGTGGCAGTTACCAGCTCAGGCGATGTTTGAATGTGATATGAATGCACAAAATAAAAACGAGGTTCATCTATTCCGGCGTACAGCTCATTGCCCGATGCAGGCTGTACATCAGTCCAGCCCATGTGCGGTATTTTATATTCGCCGGGCATGCTGTCTTTTTTAAACTTTACTACTTTGCCCGGCAGCCAGCCCAGTCCGGGTTCATTGCCTTCTTCACTGCTTTCCATCAACATCTGCGAACCTACGCAAACACCCAGCACGGGGACCTGTTCGTTGAACGCACGGTGTGTCACGAGTTCCCTGAGCCCCGAAGCGTTGAACTGCTGCATGCAATAATCAAATGCGCCTACGCCTGGTAAAACAATCTTCTGCGCCTTTGCGATCGTTTCTTTATCTGAAGTGATCTCGGCGGGGATGCCGGCTTTCCTGAGCATATTGTAAATGGAGGCAAGGTTCCCTATTCCATAATTGATAATTGCGAGCATACTTCTGAATTACTTAACGGAAACCCCGAATATTTTGAGCCAGCGTGAAAATGAGATCACTTTAAAAAACGATGCCTGATCTATGCAATCGCATTCGGCGAATTTTTGAAAATCTGCTTTCAGTTTTGCGGGGCATACCAGGTCCTGCAGTGTATCCGCAGAATCATCTATCTCTTTTGCGATCCATGTTGCGTTTTGACGCATCCATGCACGTTCAGGCGCGGGAAACCCAAGCTTGGTAGGCCTGCTGCGGACTTTTTCCGGCAGAATTTCCTTCATAGCTTCCCTGAGAACGATCTTGCTGGTTGCCTCCGATATCTTGAGCGTGTCAGGCAGCAAGTAGCAAAACTCCACCAACTGATGATCCAGGAAAGGCAGGCGCGATTCAACTGAATGGCACATGGAATTCCTGTCGGCCGAATGCAATTGGTATGGAAGGCTGGAACTGAACACCTGGTGATACGAAAGGTCCTTTGCGCTAAGCCTGGCATTGCTGGGCGGCAGCATAGGATTTTCATTCAGATGTTTTTTGCCCCATTTCTCATTAATAAAGGCGGCCAGTTGGGGCTTTCGCTGCTTGTATTTTACGAACAGGAAATTTTTGAACATCTGATCATACCTCGAACCGGTAAGCTTACGCATGGCCCGCCATTCTTTTGAAAGAGAGAGCAAACGGTTTTCACCGAACAATCCATGCAGGTGATACCAGTTGAATATGCTGTATCCACCCAGGTATTCGTCGGCGCCCTGTCCGTCGAGCATCACACGCAACCCTTTTTGCGCTGCGGCCTCGTACACTTTGTATTCTGAAAAATGAGAAGTGGAAAGTATCGGCTGATCCTGGTGATAAATGATCTTCTCCAACACGTTTTCATCGTTGAGATCATTCATCTCAGGAAATATCTTGTAATTGATAGCTGTTTGCGCATGACGCGAAACAGCATCTATATATTCCTGTTCATCTATTGTCTTATCATCCCAGCAGATGCTGAGCGTAGAAAAGTGTTCGCCGCGGTTGATCAGCTTATCCATCATACATACAATGGAAGAGCTGTCTAAGCCGCCTGATAAGCATGCGCCGAGCCTTGCATCTGTACCCATGCGCAGCTCCACACTGGTGCGGAACAAGCGGCGAAATTCAGTTGCCGCTTCCTGGATGTCTATATTATTCGTGCGCCGCTCAGGAAAATAATACCATTGCCTGATGGTGTACTTATGCGTTGAAAGATCGTACAGCATGTTATGGCCCGACGGTAAGGAGGTTATTCCTTCAAACAGGCTGTCATCAGAATAATTCAGGCCGCTGTAATTGAGAAAATTGAAAGCTGCTTCGTGATTAAGCGTTGCCTTAAAGCCCGGCACCTGCGAAAACTGTTTGATCTCGGACGCTATGATAAAGCACGAATCGAATGTTCCATAGTGAAAAGGCTTCTGTCCAAACCTGTCCCTGCTGCCGAACAATATATTTTTAGTTGCATCGAAGATGATAAAGGCCCACATGCCTTCAAAATGAGAGACACAATTCTCTCCCCATTTATCGTAAGCGGCAAGTATTACTTCTGTATCGCTGAAAGTGGCAAAAGAATAACCGCACTTCTGGAGGTCTTCTTTGATCTCGCGGTGATTGTATATCTCACCATTGAACGTAATAATAAAATCCTTATACTTGAAGGGCTGATGCGCAAGATGACTGGTATCCATAATGGATAGCCTTCTGTGACCTATTGCGAAATTAGGTCCAGCATATACTCCATCATTGTCCGGGCCGCGATGCGCGATGGCCGCATTCATGTTCCGGATCACTGCATTTTCAACGGGGGAGTTCCTGGTGTTTACAATAGCACTGATTCCACACATAGGTTAACTTTCTGCCTTCATGGTATCCAGAGGAAACAGGTTGAAAGTTTAATATACGATCTTATATTTCTATCCCCGATTTTTTACGGAATTATTTTTTAACCGGATAGGATTCAGGCTCTTAAGCTGTTGCTTTGAATAAACTTCCTGCAGTTATTGATATAATCAGATTTATAAAGCTCATCTCCTTTCTCAACTGCAGCGGTTTTCCAGGAAGCATAAAAATCTTTGTCTTCAATGGCACGGGTTATCAGTGCCACAAGCTTTTCTTTATCGTTTATATCCACCATTCTGATGGTAGATTCAAGGTAATCATTCTCCAGCACCGAATGGATCCCGTTAGGGCTTTCCTTAGTTCCAATGGTGATGGCAGGCGTTCCAAGACTGATGCTCTCCAACAATACGGCAGAATCAAAACCGATCATCAGGAACGAAGAGCGTATCAGCTCATAGATGTCGGTATCTTTTTCCTTGATTTCCAAAGATGGGAAATCGGCCTGGAGCTTGTAATATTTTTCTACGTTAGCTGCGTATTCCAACGGGTGCAGCTTTACAACGATCCTTACCTGTTCCGGCAACTGTCCGCCCAGCATCTTCAGCAGCAACATCATATCATTAAAACTGGTCCACTGCGTGGGAAAAAGTATCGAAAAAGAACGGCGCGCTTCAGGTTGAACACTGCTGTACTTTTCTCGGGTGCTTTCCATACGGTAACTGCCCAGCTCTATTATTTCATCCCCGCTCCAGAAGCCAGACCGCATCAATATTTTTTTATGAAAACTTCCAAAAACACCCACCCTGTCAGGCAGCACTAAGTGTTGCTTGCAGCATTTAAGCTTGCCTGAATAAACATATTGCGGATGAGCGGGATCGATGATGCCATGCTGCATATCCACAGCGCTTATGCGCAGGTTATTCGCGGCGGCCATGAAACCGGTTCCAGGTGTTTCGGAACAAAGGATCAAACGGGGACGTACGGCCTTGAGAAAAATAGTTGAAATTTTATACTCTGCGGCAAAATCTACCAGGATGTTCTTCAGCACAACTTCTCTTTGCGCGCTGGTGAAAGCAGCACTTAATTCCTCATCATCAAGCAAAGAATTTAACTGGCTCGCCACATTATCCGCCCGAAGTTTTTTCCCGTACAGGAATTTATAACCCTGCGCGGCCTTTAAAAGAAAATCTGTTTTTACTCCAGCCGTTACACAAGACGGTTTTTTGAACTCCCCGTTGAGCGAATGCTCCATGTACAGGTAATCCTTAACCATCCCCTCTGTTACAAAAGCATCTACGAGATAATTGAAATATTTGCCGTGTTCGTTTTTAGCCAGCTTGTCGCCCGTAAACGCTGATATTAAAACTGCCGGTTTCTTATGGTTCCTTTTGAAAACAGCATAGGTTAAAATAAACAGTGCATAGTAAAGCACATACTCCAGTGAACGTGCAAATTTCTTAATAGTGTAAAACCTGGGAACTGCATTGTTTTTAGCTGATGACTGTATGCGGAAAAAATAATAGGGCGTTTTAATGACCTGCCAGGCGTTGAAGCCTTGCCAGGTAACACCGCAGATCACATCAGCCTTTTCGTTTTCCGTTTTCTGCAGATATCGTGAAAAATAATTCCAGTTCATATAAGCACATAGTGCTTTATGGGCAGGTTAATAATTGCTTATGGAATTATAGTATTTAAGAATTTCCTGCTGATGCTGAATGGTGCAGAACTCATTATGATGGCCGTTTAAAAAAGCTTGTGTCTGAAGATACAGGCCCGGCTTGAAATCCTTATCCACCTGGTTATCTACTTCCATTTCCGTAATGGCTACAGAACGGTGCGGTTGCACATGCAGCATTTCCATTGGTCTGAATATAAAACGGCGGTTTGCAGTAAGCATTTCAACCGACCAGCGCCCGGGTGATTTCCAGTTGGCCTGGTAAGTAAACAATGCACCTGTTTCACTAATTCCCGCTCCTGCAAAAACAGCTGCGCTGGAATGCCAGGGCAAAGAACCTTTGTGCAATGAAGTTAATTTCTTTGGCACACCGCCAAGATAAAAAGCCGTATCTATTACATGCGTAGAGTTAGCAAGGAACCAGTTTTGCTTTACTTCTTCAGGTATGTTTAATGATTCTATCGTATGCGTCCATTCGGTAAATTCAAAGTTGTAAGACAATACACCACCATCTTCTTCAATACATTCTTTTGCTTTTCTTACGGAGCTGTAGAACCTTCTATTGTACGCAAGCAGAATAACAGCATCATGCTCTTTTGCTTTTTCAGCAAGCTTTTTTATTTCTTTTCCGTTCTTGCCGCCCGGCTTTTCGAGCAGGATGCTTTTTAGCCCTTGCTTCAACAGGAATTTTGTATTGGGAAACAAAGCTTCTACACTGCTTGCCACTATTGCATGCGAATACTTTCCGGAAAGATCACATTTCTCAACACCTCCTGCCATTACATGCACACCTGGGTGCATATCGCGAAACAACTTGCAGTTATCTTCTCCACGGCCCGCCACATCAAAAGGAACTTTTAAAGCAAGCAGTACTTTAGCATATTCCCTTGCCATGTAGCCGGTACCTATCAATAATACTCTTGTATCTTTTAAGTGATCGGACATAAATTCTTTTCGTCTGATGAATTGTAAATAAGATGATTGAAGCTGTTGAACAGCAGCGCATGCGCATCAGCCGTTTCCTGCACTTGCGTAAGCCTGCATTTGCCTGATAAAATATCCTGCACTATGGTATGCGTAAGCCTGCTGGTAGGAATGATGGCAAATTCACCAACCCTGACTCCATCATTACTTACAGCAAACAGTTGTTGCGTTTGCTCGCTCAACACATATTGATTGTCGCCGCATTGAATGTTGATGGTAATGCCGCCGGAAAAATTTTTCTCGGCGATAATTGTCAACCTGTTCCCGTTTGAATCGGTTATGCCGATAGCTCCGGTAAATTCTTTGTATTCCGAACCTCTCCTGTTGGCTGTATCTGTAAGCAACAACTGTGCATCGTTCATCTGAAGCTCACGGCCGCCATTGATGTACTGGAATATATCTATGTAATGAATAGCATTGCATCCCAATCCAAATTCGCCGCCATGCACCAGCATGGTACAATTGGATGTTGAAGCAGCAATCGCTTCCTTTACTTCATTATATGCAGGGAAATAACGGTTCACAAAATTGCAGTAGGCTTTTGCGCCAGACTTATTCATCAGCTCAATTATTTGTTTGAACTGCGATGCAGACTGGAACACAATTTTTTCCAGCAGGAAAAGCTTTATGCCTTTTTCCAGCAACTGCTTCATGATCTGGAAACGCGGGCCAGAGGAGGTTGCAACAATCGCTACATCAATTTTTTCCTGCAACTCATCCAGTGAACGGAGTCTTTTAAAAGCATCGGGAGTTGCTCCTATTCTTTCCGTGTTCGTGCGAATGTTATCGTCAGACGGTTCTACCACATAAATTTCATATTCACCTGCATGGCTGAGCAATGACTGAACATGCCTGCAGCCCATTGCCCCGAAACCTATCACTAAAATACTTTTCATATTAATCTTCTGATCCTGTTCCTGCAATATTGTGCCTGAGCTTCCAGTTGCCTTGTGCATCTTTATCCCACAGGTGTGGCGAACGCCAGCTATCGATCACTTCATAGAAATAATCTTCTGTGATATCAGCGTATTCGAGAAATGTTTTGAAATTTTTGGCGGGGAATTCTCCGTCAAATTTATTCACCAGGGCAATACCTTCTTCGCGGGTGATGTGCCCATCGCGTATTTCATGCGCAGTATCTGATGTGCAGCGCCCTATC
>JBAVMD010000790.1:0-13489 GCA_049689695.1 Chitinophagaceae bacterium
CTGTATCTGCTGGTAAATAATAATGGTGCAAATGATGAGCACAATAGAGATCATGAATTGTGCAACCACCAATACTTTTCTTACAACCACTGCCGAAGCGCCTTTTCCTGCACGCATTCCCCTGAAAATACTAATGGGGTTGAAAGAAGAAAGATAGAAGGAAGGATAGCTTCCGGCAAGCAGCCCGCACAACAGGGCCAGCAAGGGGAGGCCGGTATTTATTACCGGATTGCTGAGGGTGAAAACCATTTCTTTTTCCACCAGCGTGTTGAAAGGAGAAAGCACGGCCAGTACGATCAATGCGGCAATTATCATGGCAACAAAGGCCATTACTAAAGACTCGCTCATGAACTGCCTTACCAACATGCCTTTGCCTGCGCCCATTACTTTACGAACGCCCACTTCACGTGCTCTTTGATCTGAACGTGCTGTGGCCAGGTTCATGAAATTAATGCAGGCGATAATGATGATAAGCAATGCGATGATGCTGAACAAACGAACGTGCTCTATTCTTCCGCCTGCAGGCTTCCCTTCTTCAAAACGGCTTCTTAGTCTCCAGTCTGCCATAGAAAGGAGGAAAGGCTTTGCGATGGCGCTTGAATCTTTGGAGCTGATATAATTCTTCAATTTTTTATTTACGCGGGTAAAATCGGCGCCCTCTTTTAATTGCACATAGGACATAATGCCGTTATTGCCCCATTCTCTCAACCACTCATTCTTTGTTTCGTATCCTTTAAATGAGGCCAGCCATGCAAAGCGGATATTGCTGTTGAGGGGTGGATCTTTCACCACGCCTTTAACAGTCATGAGCTGATCGTTATTTACTTTTAATGTTTTGCCGATCGGGTCCTGTTTGCCAAAAAACTTTTCCGACATTTTTTCTGTGATGATGATCGAAGTAGGATCGTTCAGAATGCCGGTATCTCCTTTCTTTAACTCGAAAGAGAACATTTTCAGGAAATCGGGGTCAACATAATAGCCTGTTTCATAAATGGATTTTTCACCCAGCGAGAAAAGCATCTGTGTGCCCCAGTCGCTGCGTGTTGAATATTTAATTTCCGGTAAGTCCTGTTTTACATTTGGCGCAAAAGGCCCGGGCAGGGCAGAAAAAGTGTATGTTTTACCATCGTACGATTGGTTCTCGATCACCTGGTAGAGGTTGTCGTAACTGCTGTGAAATTTGTTGTAAGATAATTCATCGTTCACCCACAACAGTATCAACACAGCGCAAGACATACCCAGCGAAAGACCGATGAGGTTCAGCAGGGAGAACCCTTTATTCTTTCGCAGAATGCGCAGAGCAACGCGGAGGTAGTTTGAAAACATAATTTATGTTTTTTGTTTTACTCAGCCCTAAGACTCTTCACCGGATTCATCATAGCCGCCCTCACTGCCTGGAAGCTAATGGTGAGTAAGGCAATGCCCAGCGATGCGACGCCCGCCGCCACAAACACCCACCATTCCACGTTTACGCGGTATGTAAAATCCTGCAGCCATCGGTGCGCTGCATACCAGGCCAACGGGCTTGCCACCACGATGGCTATCACCACCAGCAATAAAAAATCTTTAGATAACAATAAAATGATATTGGGGAGGCTTGCGCCTAATATTTTACGTATGCCGATCTCTTTGGTGCGCTGCACTACCGCAAAAGCTGTAAGGCCAAACAGTCCAAGGCAGGCAAGCAGTATGGCCAGCGAAGAAAAAGTGCTGAACACACCGGCTGTGCGCTGTTCTGTTTTGTACAGCGATTCATAATCTTCATCGAGAAAATGATATTCGAAAGGGCGATGCGCCACGCGCTGCTTCCAGTTTGTTTCAAGATGCGTGAGCACAACAGGAATATCTTTGCCTGATATTTTCACGAACATTCTTTGAACCATGCGCTTGTCAAGGAAGATCACAAGCGGCCCGATAGGATTGTGAAGAGATTCGAAATGAAAATCTTTCACTACTGCTTTTATGGTCCCGGGATATCCTTTCGATATTTTTTGGCCGATGGCTTGTTCGGGCGTCCATCCCAACGCTTTTACAGCAGACTCATTCAGCATGAAAGAGTAATGCAGGTTCTGACCGTTGTTGCTTGTATCGAGTTGCTGCACATCTGTAAGTGTATAGTCGTTGCCTGCGATGATCTTTATGTTCATCGTTCTTACAAAATCTTCGTCAACCGGCAGGGCATTCACCGTAAGATTTTTTGCGGTAGCGCCTTCACCTGCCTGGATGCCATCGCCCCAGCCGATATCTGTAGGCTCTTCGTATGCTCCGGCTACACTTTTAACCTGCGGATGGTTTGCTAATGATTTTTTCAGGTCATCGTAGTTGGGCTGCATCAGAAAATCAACCGGCAGCACCAGTACATGATCTTTATTGTAGCCAAGGTCTTTACTGCGGATGTAAGACAATTGCTGCAACACAATGGTAGTAGCAATGAGCAGAAAGATAGAAATAGCGAATTGAAATACGATGAGCGATTTGCGTACGCTGCCTCTGCCCGATGTAAAAGCAAACCCTGATTTAAGAATACTGATCAGCTTTAAGTTTGAAAGAATAAGCGCCGGATAGAAACCTGCTGCTAAGCTTACAAGCAAACCCGTTGCCGCCAATACCAGCAGGGTAGAAGGTTTGAACAGTACTGAATAATGCAGGTCTTTACCTGACAGTTGATTGAAGAAAGGCAAAAGCAGGTATGCTATGAACAAAGCAACTATTATGGCGATTGCAGTAACGAGTATGGACTCACCAATGAATTGCCTGAATACCTGGAACTTTTCTGCGCCCATCACCTTGCGAATGCCGATCTCCGCGGTGCGGGAGGCTGACTGCGCAGTGGCGAGGTTGGTATAATTTACAGAAGCAATGCAAAGGATGAGGAAAGCAACTATACCCAGAATATAGATATAGTTCATGCTGTTATTGGGCTCAAAGCCTGCAAGCGATGAACCCAGGTGCACGCTGGTAACCGGCTCCAGGAAATAAGTGAGATAAGCACTGCCTTCCATTTTCAGTTCTTCTTTACTTACTTTTTTCATGAAGGCAGACACACGGCTTTGCAATGCATCCAGTTTTGCAGCGGGAGAGAGCAGCAGGTACGTAACGTAATTTGCTTCCCACCATTTTTCAACCTTGGCCGCATTGAGTGAAGTAAAGGAAGCAATGAAATCGAATTGTATCTGTGAATTGGATGGCGGATCAGCCAGTACGCCGGTTACCATCAGATCTTTTGTACCGCCTACGCGCAAAACTTTTCCAACAGGATCGGCGGAACCAAAATACTTGCGGGCCATTTTTTGAGTGATCACGATCTTGTCAGGCGAGTTCAGCGCAAGAGCGGCATTGCCGGAAATCAAAGGGAAGGAGAACATGCCCAGGAATGCTGAATCAGCATATAAAAAATTCTTCTCTTCAAAAGCTTTGTCCTCATGCGCAACAACGCGTGTAAACTTCAATGTTCTTGAATAAGCCTCAACTTCCGGGAAGCTGCGCCTGAATTCAGGTCCAACCTTAGTACCGGTAAGCGCGAGCTTGATCTCGGCATCGCCGGAATTATATTCCATGGTAACACGCGCCAGCCGTTTGGCTTTTGCATGGAACTTGTCAAAGCTCATTTCGTGCAGAATATAAATGCCAATGAGCAGGCAGGCCGCAATGCCTATGGATAGACCGAAAATATTAATTGCTGCGTAACTTTTGTTGCGCAGCAAGTTGCGGAAAGCGGTTTTGAAGTAGTTTCTAATCATAGCTGTATGTTTAATATTAGCTGATCAGCTAATCAGCTAATTAGCTAATTACTCTGTTCTAAGGCTCTTCACCGGGTTCGCCAGCGCCGCACGCACTGCCCTGTACCCAACGGTCAACCATGCAATAGCGATGGATAGCAGAATGGCCGCTATAAAAATGCCTACACCCGGTTTTATCCTGAAAGTGAAATTCTCCAGCCAGCTGTTCATAATGTAATAAGCAACCGGTACTGCTATCACGAACGCAATGCCTATCAGCACTGTGAATTCTTTAGAGAATAAATAAATGATCTTTCCAACAGTTGCACCCAGCACTTTGCGAATACCTACTTCTTTGGTGCGCTGTACTGCCATGAAAGAAACCAGGCCATATAACCCTAAACAAGAAATAAAAATAGCGATGCCTGCAAATATTTTATACAGTTGTGAAAGCTGGTTCTCTTGCCTGTAGAAATTTTTAATGGTTTCATCCAGGAACTGGTGTTGGTACACATAATCAGGATAGGTTTTATTCCAAAGGTTTTCGATATAGGCCAGCGTTTCTTTTGTGCTCTTTGCTTCTACCTTGATACCGATCTGCCGGTACATTTGTTTCCAGGGGCCCAGTACAACTGCAGAAAGAGGATCGCGCAGAGAGTTCACGTGAAAATCTTTTACTACGCCTACCACGGATGTTTTCACTTCTCCGTCCCAGAAATCTACCTGCTTGCCAATGATATCCCGCGGCTCTTTAATGCCGAGCTTCTTTACAAAGGTTTCATTCACCACGATCTCTCTTACCGTATCGTTTGGAAAATATGCCCTGCCTGCAACGAATTGCAGGTTATATGTGCTGAAATAATTAACGTCTGCCCATTTGAAGCTTGCACTGAAGTCTGAATTTTTTGTAGAATGATCGAATTTGAAATCACTGCTCCAGTTTCCGTTAGCCGATGGACTTGCAAAGCTGAACGTGAGTTTTTTTATGCCGGGATGGCCTTGCAGTTGATTGCGCAACGCCTCCATTTTGGTGCGGCTGATGCTATCGTTGGGAATACCAACTGTAATGATCGCATCTTTATCAAAACCGAGAGAAGCATTCCTGAAATAATCCATCTGGCTAACCACTATGATCATGGCAATGATAAGTATCTGTGCAATTGCAAACTGCAACACTACCAGCCCGCGCCTCAATGAAATACCGCCAACCATTTTGGGGGTGATCTTGCTTTTGATGGCCGTAATAGGGTTAAAGCCCGAAAGCACCATCGCAGGATAAAATCCTGAAAGCAGCACTACCAATATGGTGGTCAGTACAAGAAATAATATCATCGTAGGATTCTGGAAAAAGCTCATGCTCAGTTGCAGCCTGAGCAGACCGTTCAGCAGGGGAAGTACCAATGCCGCAATGGCGATGGCCAATACAACTGCAAATAAGGTGATGAGGGCTGTCTCGCTCATGAACTGGGCAGACAATTGTATGCGATTGCTTCCAAGCACTTTTCGAACACCCACTTCTTTAGAACGGTTTACCGCTTGCGCGGTAGCGAGGTTGATGAAATTTACACAGGCAATGATCAGCAGGAACAAGCCGATCAGCGTGAGTGCAGTGATAATGTCTTTTGAAAAAGTACGGCCGTTGTAATTTCCAAACCGGTCGTCGAAATGCATTTCTTTAATAGGTTGAACAACCACGCCATCGCGTGAATATTCTACCGGCTTGTGTTTTTTTGTAAAAGCAGTCAGTGAGGTATTGAATTTATCGGCAGATAACTCCGGAGGTAAAACAACAAAGCAATATGCCTGGCTGAAAGTGCTCACCCAATCAGTCATGTTTCTGCCTACGCTCAGGTTCTTCAACGTTTCGTAAGAGCCTACAACATGAAATGGAAAATCAGAATTGGACGGAATGTTCTTCAGAATGCCGGTGATCTTGAGCAGCTGCGTATTCTCGTACTTGATCGTTTTGCCGATTGCAGACTTCCAGTCTCCAAAATACTTCTCAGCGGTTTCCTGTGTAAGCAATGCAGTATTTGTTTCAGTCAGCGCTGTTTTTTTATCGCCCGCCAGTAATGGAAAATCAAATACCTCAAAGAATTGCGGCTCTGCAAAGAAGATACCTCTTTCTTCCATGAATTTTTTTGCAGGCAGGCCATCCTGTTCTACTGTGATCTGGTCGTTATTGAATTGAATAATAGCTGCTGCTTTTTCCAGTTGCGGAAAATCAAGCCGTAATGCAGGCGTTACGGGAAAAGGCACGCCCGGACTATAGAATACACCTTCCGGTGTATTGAACTGCGAAACAACCCGGTATGTTTTTTCTTTCTTGCTATGAAAATTTTCAAAGCTCAATTCAAATTGCACTACCAAAAAGATCAGCAGGCAGGCCGCAATGCCCACTGCCAGCCCAACAATGTTGATGATAGCATAACTTTTGTTACGCATCAGGTTGCGGAAGGCGGTTTTGAAATAGTTACGTAACATATATCGTATTGTTTTTTGTTTAAGGTTTCAAGTTTCAGGTTTAAAGTTCTTTCGTGCCTGTAAGAACTTTAAACCTGAAACTTTAAACCTGAAACTTCTTATTCAGTTCTCAAACTCTTCACCGGGTTCGTAGTCGCAACCTTTATTGATTGAAAGCTTACCGTGATAAGTGCCACTGCCAGAGCTGCGACCACTGCAATTGCAAAAACCCACCAGCTGATGGCTACCCTGTACGGGAAATCATCCAGCCAGTTGTTCATTGCCCACCATGCAATAGGAAAAGCAATGAGAGATGCGATCAATACCAGCTTCACAAAATTCTTCGACAGTAATCCCATAATATTAAATACGCTTGCTCCCAGCACTTTGCGGATGCCGATCTCTTTGGTACGCTGCTCTGCAGCAAAAGCGGCCAATCCAAACAATCCCATGCAGCCAACTACAATGGCCATGATGGTGAAAATCCAAAGCAGGCTGGCAAGCTTCTCTTCGTTATTATACATCTTGCCATAAGTTTCATCCATGAACTTATAATCTATAGGGTAGCCGGGGGAAAACTTATTCCAGGTATCATTAATAAATGCGATCGTGCCCTGCATATCTGCAGTCTTTAGCTTAACCGCTACTTTAAAAGCTGTCTGCGGGTATAATTGTATCACAGCCGAAGCCACTTTTTCATGAAGGCTTTTGTAATGAAAGTCCTGCACAACGCCTATTACCTTTCCCCTCTTTACAGGTTTGGTAGTATCAAGAGGTTGCCATTCGTCCCAATCAAGCCTTTGACCCAACGCCTGTTCAGGCGTGCCGAAACCAAATTCTTTAACTGCAGTTTCGTTGATGATGAAAGCTTCGTTCACATCGGTTGACATCTCTCTCGAAAAATCCCTGCCTGCAATAATGCGAAGGCCAAGTGTTTTAACGTAATCGTGATCGCCGATGAGCAAAGTGGTGGATTTATCCACTCCGCCGTCTTTTCCCATTACTTTTACTCCATCGCCTGCAAGCTGATCGCCCGGCAGGCCATAACCCGAAGTAACGGAGACCACATTGGGTGAACGCTTCAACTCCGATTTGAATGTTTCAAGATTTCTTTCAACATCTCCTCTTATCTGGAAGTATACTACCTGGTCATTATTGAATCCAAGGTCTTTGTCGTTCAGGAAATTCGTTTGCCTGTAAACGATCACCGCAGAAACGATGAGCAGTGCCGAGAGCGCAAACTGTACAACCACCAGCGCCTGGCGCAACCATGGAACATGAGAGCCGCTTCCTGCGAGCTTAATGTTCTTCAACACTTTAATAGGTTGAAATCCTGAGAGTATCAGCGCAGGATATATGCCTGCGAGCATGCCAATCACTACGCCGCCTGCCAGTATCAGCAATGCCAGGATGGGATTGAGCAATGGATTGAATACAATGGATTTGCCGGTAAACCGGTTGAGCGCCGGCACAATTAAGGCGGTGATAACCGCTGCAAGCACCACTGATAGTACTGCAAGCAAAACAGTTTCTGAAATGAACTGGAAGATCAGTTGCCTGCGGTCTGCACCTACAACTTTTCTAACGCCTATTTCTTTTGCTCTTCTGAAAGACCTTGCCGTGGCGAGATTAATGAAATTGAAGCACGCGATGGCCAATACAAACAGAGCGATGATCGTAAGCGCTTTTACATAAGATTGATTTCCGCGCACTGCACGGTCGTAAATGAAATCGGCAGATTTAAGGTGAACATCGCGCAGCGGTTGAAAAAAGGGCAGAAAAGTAGAGCCAACCTGTGTTAATGTAGGATATATCTCTTTCTTAACATGTGCCTGAAATTTGTCTTGCAACTGGGCAACGTTTGCTCCTGGTTTCAGTTTTACGTAGGTAAAGAACTGGTGCCATGTCCACCTTTCCATTCTTTCCGGTGCAACGCCTGCAGTAGACAATGACATGAGGTAATTAAAATCCAAATGAAAATGCGAAGGCAGTTTTGCAAACACACCTTTAACCACCAGCGTGTCCTTATCCACAGACACTATTTTATCGATCGGATTTTCATTGCCGAAATAACGCTTTGCCATTTCTTCTGAGATCACCACTGTGCGTGGCGCAGTAAGCGCGGTGGATGCATCGCCGCTAATGAACTTCAAAGGGAAGACCTGGAAGAACGAGGGCTCAACGAACCATCCCTTCTCTTCGTAATTGCTTTTATTGGATGTTTCAACCAAAAATTTATCTCCGCTCATTAATATCCTGAGCGTAGTATCCACTTCGGGATATTGTCTTTTTAAAAAAGTTGCATAAGCGGGAGGAACAGGTGCGCCATAAGTAGTGGCGTCTCCATTCTTTCTTTCTTCATAAATACGGTAAACATTTTCACCACCGGGAACAAACTTATCAAACTGTAATTCATCCCACACAAATAACCCGATCACCAGGCATCCTGTGAGCCCAATGGTCAGTCCAAGCATATTGATCAGCGTAAAGCCTTTGTGGCGGCTGAGATTGCGCCATGCGGTTTTCAAATAGTTGCGAAACATTTTTTTTATTGGTTTATTAGTTTATTGGTCAATTAGTCATTGCGTCATTAGGTCATTGTGAAAAGTTAAAGCCAAATGTCAAGCGTCATCATCACTTCTATTTTACGTTTCCCAATGCCCCAATGACCCAATGACCATTGACTTCTCATTCACTCCTAAGACTCTTCACAGGATTCGCCAAAGCCGCCCTCACCGCCTGGAAGCTCACTGTAAGCAATGCAATCACAAGAGAAAGGATGCCTGCCGTAAGAAAGAGTTGCCAGTTGATGGTAATGCGGTATTCGTAATCCTGCAGCCAGCGGTTCATCAGCCACCAGCCCACGGGCCATGCAATTAAGTTGGCGATGATCACCAGCTTTAAAAAATCTTTTGATAAAAGCGCGGTAACACCAGACACCGATGCGCCCAGCACTTTACGAATGCCTACTTCCTTTCTTCTTCGTTCAGCCATGAACGTGGCCAATCCAAAAAGACCAAGGCAGGCAATAAAAACAGCCAGCACTGCAAATACAGTGAACGTGGTTGACATGCGCTGCTCAGCTTTGTACTGCTGGTTAAAATCATCGTCAAGAAAAAAATATTCGAAAGGATAGCCGCTGAAGCGCGACTTCCAATAAGCTTCAATACGTTGAACAGAGCTGGTTACATCGCCCTGCTTTAATTTAACCGCTATATAACCAAAGGCATAAGGCGCAATGAAAGTGGCAATGGGTTCGATGCGTCCCTGCAATCCATGCTGATGATAATCTGCCATCACGCCTATCACAATGCCGCTGTCAACTCCTGAGGTGCGGATGTTCTTGCCAACAGCTTCTTCCGGTTTCCATCCAAATGCCTTGCACGCCTGTTCGTTCAGCAACATGCCCTGTGTGGCATCCGTTGAAAATGAAGTGGAGTAATCACGGCCATGCAATATTTTCAACCCAAGTGTTTTTGCATAGTCATAGTCAACCGGAATTACTTCCATGGTCACAGCTTCTTCTGATGGCCTGCCGGCTGCCCATACCAGTTGTCCCTGCCATCCGCTTCTGCCGGGTAAACCCGTGGCAGCGCTTACAGATTGAACCGGGGAAAGATTTGCAATGTCTTGCTTAACAGTTGAGAAATTATTGATGAGGTCCTGGCGGGGTGTTTTCCGTGCATCTATCACAAGCATCTGCGAGCTATCAAAGCCAAGTTCCTGGCTTTGCATGAAGTTCAGTTGCTTGATCGTAACCAGCGTACCAATGATAAGCACCAGTGAAACTGCAAACTGGAAGATCACCAACCCCTTTCTCACCCAGGCGCCTTTGTTGTGGTCAACACCATGCCCTTTTAATGTTTGCACAGGCCTGAAGCGTGCCAGCAGCAAGGCTGGATACCACCCGGCCAATAAACCTGTAAGTAAAAGGAAGCCAAGAATAAGCACAATGGTTCCGGGATGCAGCAATACATCGGCAGAAATATTTCTTTCCGTATGCTCGTTGAAGTAAGGCAGAAAGAAACTGATCAGCACAATGGCAAGCAACCCGCCAAGCAGTACAAGAATGTATGATTCAGAAATAAAATAACCTACCAGCGAGCGGTAGCCTGCGCCGATTGTTTTGCGCACGCCTACTTCTTTTGCACGCTCAGCCTGCCTTGCAGTAGAGAGATTGATAAAATTAATGCAGGCCAGCACCAGTATGAATAAACCGATGAATCCAAGTATGTACAATTGTTTTGCGCTTCCTGCCGTAGTATTGATGCCGCTGAGCTTTGAATAAAGATGAATGGAAGGGATTGCCTCCAGGCTATGCGTAACATCGTAGCCGTTGCGCTTATACTCTTCCGCATTATATTTCATGGATAAAGCGGAGATCTTTTTTTCTGCCAGCTTTGCATCTGCATTTTTCTTAAGCATTACATAGCAGTACTCATCCCAGGTAAACCATTGCGTGGCTGTGCCGCCCATTGTATAAAATGTGGCGAGGGAAAGCATCACTTCAAAATTGATGTGAGAAGCAACATCATCCGCTACAACGCCTGTAACTGTAAAATTCAGGCTATCGCTAAGCACGAGTGTTTTACCGATGGCTGATGCTTTGCCAAAATATTTTTCTGCAACGCTTTTGCGAAGTATCAGCGAGTAAGGTTCTTTTAAAGCTGTTTGTGCATTGCCCTCCACCAGTGGAAACGAGAACACCTGTAAGAAGTTCTCGCCTCCGTAAATCGTTTTCTGGTAGAAGTATTGATTGTTGTGAAGGATGGAGAAATTAGCGCGCCTGATGGGAACAACTGTTTCCACCTCGGGTATTTCATTGGCGATGGTTTGTGCAAGCGGTCTTCCAACAGTAGCTATGCTGCCCGGCTCGTCCTTAGCGGTAACCATATCTGTGGTAACACGGTAAATTCTATCGCCATTGGCATGAAAGCGGTCGATCTTCCATTCATCATGAACGTAAAGGCCAATTAGTCCACAACCGGCCATGCCAATTGCAAGCCCAAGCACATTAATTAATGTGTAGCCCTTGCGTTGTGCTAAGCTTCTGAAGAGAATTTTAAGTGAGCTGCCAAACATGATGTCGCTATTTTGTTCATTATCCAAAACCCGTAACTCTTTACTCCGTCCTAAGACTCTTCACAGGATTCGCCAACGCTGCTTTTATCGCCTGGAAGCTGATCGTAAACAAAGCAACAAACGCTGCCAGAATACCAGCCATCAGGAAAAGCCACCACGGGATGTTGATTCGATAAGCAAAATCTTCCAGCCAGCTTCTCATGGCATACCATGCAATTGGGAATGCTATGATGGATGCAATCACTACCAGCTTCATGAAATCTTTTGAAAGAAGGGTAACGATGGTGCTTACGTTGGCGCCAAGCACTTTACGGATGCCTATTTCCTTGATGCGTTGCGTAATGGCAAATGCCGATAACCCAAACAATCCAAGGCATGCAATGAAAATGGCGATGCAGGCAAATACAGTAAAAATGGTCCCCTGCCGCTGCTCCGACTGGTAAAGCCTGTCGAAATTTTCGTCAAGGAAAGTATATTGATAAGGTGTTTCCGGTAAGAACTTGTGCCAGGTCTTTTCAATATGCCCTAAGGCAGCCTGAAGATTGTTGCCGGCGATCTTTACGGAGATATTGCCATAGCCGTTCGCTACTCTTGGCACCATTAATACCAGCGGCAAAATTTTCTGGTGCATGGATTCGAAATGAAAATCGTTGAACACGCCAATGATCTTTCCGCGCCTGCCGCCGTATTGGAAATTTTTTCCGATCACTTCTTCATTACTCTTCATTCCAAGCACACTTGCGGCAGCTTCATTTAACAGGAAAGAGCTTGTATCTAAGCTGAAGTCGCGGGAGAAGTTTCTGCCTGCAACGATCTTCACACCATAAGTAGTAACAAAATCATGATCTGCTAAAACGAACTTGATGTCTGCATTGGTAGGGGCCAATGAATCGCCACGGTCGATTTGCGAACCCATGGCGTCCAGCAATCTGCCGGTTGGAATGCGTGAGGACCTGCCGGCATCTTTAATATTGGTATTGGCAAGCAGATCGTTCCTGAATGCATCAAAGCGTTCGTTCAACCCATTGTTGTATGGCAGCGTTACCACATGCTCCCTGTCGAAGCCGAGCGATTTCTTCTGCATGAATCTCAATTGCTGAAATACAACGGCTGTACTGATAATAAGTATGATAGAGATGGCAAACTGCAGTGTTACCAGCACCTGCCTGAAAGAAATGTTGCCGCCTCCGGGCCTGAACAATCCTTTTAAAACCATCACAGGCCTGAAAGAAGACATGAACAACGCAGGATAAATGCCTGATAAAGTACCAACAACAAAAGGCACCAGTATAACAGGAACAAATACCTGCCATTTGAATAAAATATTTACGTCCAGCTGCTGGCCTGATAACTTGTTTAGCCAGGGAAGGCTTACCCAGGTAAGCGCCAATGCAATGATGAGCGCTACGAACGAGACCAGGATAGACTCGCTCAGGAACTGCGCAATGATCTCTTTTCTTTGAGCGCCTACTACTTTGCGCACGCCGATCTCTCTTGCGCGCAAAGCTGAGCGTGCAGTAGAAAGATTCATGTAATTGATGCATGCAATAAGCAGGATGAATAAAGCGATGGCAGAAAAAACATAAACTCTTTTAATATCCCCGTTCTCTTCAGCTTCATAATCAGTATGGGAGTAGAGATGAATATCCGTGAACTTCTGCAGCCCGAGCGATGTCCACTGCGAAGGCTTGAATTTTGACTGTCCTTCTTTGGGCATGTGCCTGTCGAGGAAAGCAGGGAACTGGCCCACCAGCTTTTCCGGCTTAAAATCATTCGGCATCAGCAGGTAAGTAAAAAAAGAATTATTGCCCCAGTTGGTGCGCAGGTTCTCTTCTCCGTAAACAGCAGAATCCTTCAATGTATTGAAGGAAACCATGATCTCAGGATGAACGTGCGCGTTAGTGGGGAACGACTTGTAAACTCCTGTTACTTTCACAAGAATGTTATTGTCTATGCGCACCATCTTATCCAGCGGCTCATCGCTTCCGAAATATTTCTTTGCGATGGTTTCGGAGAGCATCACGCTAAAGGGATCGTTCAGCGCTTTTTTAGGGTTGCCTTTTACAACATCAACTTCAAAAAAATCAAAAAGGTTTTCATCGGCAAAGAAAACATTCTGCTCGTTGAACATCTTGTCTTCATACCGCATAGGCGTGCGTCCGTTAGGCAGCAGGCGGGTGATCTTCTTTATTTCTTTGAAATCATTCTCCAGCAAAGGCCCGAAA
>JBAVMD010000791.1:0-7208 GCA_049689695.1 Chitinophagaceae bacterium
GTGTAAAAGTTTACGGTTTCCCATACGAAGTAAAAAACAACAGCCTTAGCATCAGGTTCAATGATGTTTATTCCAACGATCAGAAAGGCATACTGCTTAAATTTAAAGTGAACGGTGCAGTACCGGAATCCTTATCGTTCAATTGCGCTTTGAATTATGTGGATGCATCGGATTTCAAATCGATATCTGACAGTAAGAAACTCACGATCGAAAGAACAAATGAAACTGCAAGAGTTGATGAAAGCAAAGACATGCTGGTAGAAGAGATGATTGCATTATATGAATCAACAGAAATGTTCGATGAAATACTTGCACAGGTAGATGCAGGACATTATGATAGGGCGCGTGAAGGGGCAGACAAGGCCGTACTGTATCTCAAAACAAAGCAAAAATATATACAGTCTGATAAACTAAAGAAGCAGGAAGAAAATCTAACTGTGTATAGCAAAGAAATGGAGAAGGTAAAAACAATGCGCGATGACGAAAAGAAGTTATACCAGAAGTCAAATAAGTCTGTGAATTATGGAGTGAAGAAGGGAAAGCAGTAGCAGTAGAGGCTGTGAGCTAGGAGCTAGGAGCTATAAGCTCTAAGCTGCAAGCAGTGGGGCTATAAGTAAAAAGCCATAAGCGTTCCTGCTTATGGCTTTTTGCTTGTAGCTTTTTGCTCGCGGCTCGTAGCTCGCAGCTTATTTCGGATCCAATATCCTCGTAATCCGCTCGCTCACATCCTGCAAATGATATCTCGTCATTCTATCCTGCACAGCCGGTAAAGCTGTAGTGATGTCTGTTTTCAGTTGGCGCAGTGTTCCTTTCAGAACAGAAATGATGTCTGATTTTTTTGCATCGATGCTTGGACCAAAGCTGATGGTTATGCCACCGAAAGTGCTGGCGCCTGCGGGGGCCGGCGGATTAACGATAGCGCCCACACGCTCCACAAAAGATTTCTGAAGGTTGCGGCGATAAACATCGATGGGTTTTTTAGTGGCCAGCTCACTCCAGATGCCTTGCTTCAGGTCGTTCATCATGTCACTCATAGTATAAGCAGATGCGCTATTGGCGGCTTCTGCCTGGATCAGTTTAGAAAAAGTTGAATTGCTCAGCAACCTGCTCAGCACAGCTTCCTGGCGTGCGCCGATCACACTCACTGCATTCTGCCCGGTGCGCGACATCACATCACTGTTGATCAGCCACGTAGGTGTGGTGAACAATTGTTTCTGAAGAAAATCGATCGCTTCTTTCTGCGTATTCTTCGGAACGAATTCATACACTGCTCCATTCTGCTCTACGGATTTAGGCGTTTCGTAAATACCACCGATGTTCTTAGACACATGCCCCATGTAACGGCCATATTGGCCAACTACTTCATTGTATAAATTATTCAGGTTGGTATAATCTTCATTGTCCACTCTTGTCCAAGTCATCAGGTTGGGTACAATGCGCTGCAGGTTCCTGATACCATAACCGCTTGCCTTCATTGCATTATCACCCAGGTCTTCGTTCTGTGAACGGGGATCATCAGAATTACTCTCTGTTCCAAACCAAAGGCGTTTATTGCCTGAGAGTTTTTCGATCGTCCACTTATTCATGTATGCTGTTTCCTCTTCCGGTGATTTGAACTGCGGGAACCAGCGGTAGCCCCATTCAATCGCCCAGATATCATACTCACCTATTCTCGGGAACAGGCCGGCCTGGCTTACCTTATCTTCCGGCTGAGCCACATAATTAAAACGTGCGTAATCCATGATAGAAGGCGTATGCCCATTCGCTTCCACCCAGGCTTTATCGCGCAGCTTTTCAACCGGCACGGTAGAGCTTGATCCCCAGTTATGACGCAGGCCAAGCGTATGACCTACTTCGTGAGAAGAAACAAAACGGATCAACTGTCCCATCAGCTCATCGCTGAATTGCATTCTGCGTGCAGTGGTGTCGATAGCTGCTGTTTGAATAAAATACCAGTTGCGCAACACTTCCATCACGTTATGGTACCAGTTGATATGGCTTTCCAGGATCTCGCCGCTGCGTGGATCATGTACGTTAGGGCCGCTGGCATTTGCAACATCAGAGGGCTTGTAAACGATGGCGGAATACCGCGCATCTTCAAGCCCATAAGTGGAATCTTCCATCCAGTTTGGAGCGATCCTGGCGGAGATGGCATTCTTCCATCCTGCTTTTTCAAAAGCTACCTGCCAGTCGTTTACACCCTGGATAAGGAAGGGCACCCATTTTTTGGGAGTGGCCGGGTCGATATAAAATATGATGGGCTTTTTAGGCTCTACCAGTTCGCCTCTTTTATACTTTTCTGCATCGGCGTTGTTCTTAGGCTCCAGCCTCCAGCGAATGACCATCGAAACATCCTTAACACCTTGAGGGTTGGCGTCAAAGTCAGTATAGCTGCGGGAGAAGAAACCAACTCTCGGATCGTAAAGCCGCTGCTGCATAGGTTGTGCGGGCAATATCACCATAGAGCTGTTCAACTCAAGCGTATAAAGTGTTCCGCTGGGTGCGGCGCCAAGCGTAGGCAATCCCGGTATGGACATGCCGCCGCCCTGTGTATAAGTCTTAACTGTTTTGATCTCCACATTCATGGGGTAAGATTTTACGCCCAGGATATAAGACTTGTCAGACTGGAAGCTGCCTACGCGGAAAATGTTGCGTGCATTTGGTGCAAAGTTCAGTACATCGTTATCGCTGCCTATGTAGCTGGTAACATCTATAACCGAGCCGGCTGAATCTTTCGCCAGCGCGGCAATGTCAAATGAAGCCACGATCGGTTGCACGTTAGAGTTGGTAACGGCGCGGTACATAGGCATGGAAGTGTCCCTGGACATTTCGTCGTACGACATCTTCTTCATAAACACCTTGTTATTCGGTCCTTTTTCGAACCTGATCACATTGCTGCCGATCATATCCCCGGCATAGCCGAAAAAGAAATTGCGCATGCCGGCGGCCGCCTTTGAAATGCGGTTAACTACCAGTATGTCCCTGCTCATTAAAGAATCGGGAAGCTCGAAGTAATACTTATCGTCTACGCGGTGAACCTTGAAAAGGCCATCGTCGGTTTTAGCCTTGTCTGTGATCACATCTTTGTAAGGTCTCGGGCCGCCGCGGTTCACAGGCGGCATAACGGGAAGCTGAGTGTTGGGATTGGTTGTAGTGGAAGCCGGAGGTTGGGTAGGCCTGTTCTGGGCTGAGAGCTGTGACAAAAACAGGCAGCCGATAAGCGGGTAAATTATCAGAAGCCTCAGAAGTTTCCTGTGCAGATTCATACGGTTTAATAATTTTAAGCGGATGAAGGTATGAAAAGAAAACCCAATGCTGGTATGAATCTAAGGCTGGTCAAATCAAAAAAAAGGTAAAAAAAACGGGACGTTTTCAAGGTATCATCCGGCTGGTTTTATTGAATTGTTTTTGAATGGCATCTTATAAGAATTTCCTTATCTTGTGGCACCCCAGGCTGAAAAATTTTATTTGCGCTATTAACCCGGGTAAATACTTTTTTCGTTAGAATTGTGCTCCATTTATTTTAACTATAGTTCAAACACTAAAAACAAACGATCATGGCTGACACAAGACCAACTGCAACTACCACTGCTGTTAAGAGCTCTACATCGGTACAACCAAAGAAGAAAAGCAATGCCATATCATGGATTGCACCGGTGGTATGTATTCTTGCAGGATTTATCATCTGGCGTTTTATTTTAGGGGACGCCAGCAACTTTGAGCGCCCTGATACATCCCCTGGTTTTAAATTCATGCCTGCGCACGAAGAACCTAAAGGTGGTTTAGTCAGGATGTATGAAGGTGGCGTGATCGTTCCAATCCTGATCGCCTGCTTGCTTACTGTAATTACTTTCGTTATTGAGCGCTTCCTTACAATCGGTAAAGCTACCGGCAACGGCAATATTGCAGAATTCATCAGGAAGGTGCAGTATCACCTGGCGAATAAGAACGTTGATGCCGCTATCGCAGAATGCGACAGGCAGAAAGGTTCAGTTGGTAATGTAATGAAAGCCGGTCTTCGCAAGTATAAAGAAATGATCCCTAACACAGAGTTAGACAGCGAGCAGAAAGTGATGGCCATTCAGAAAGAAGTGGAAGAAGCTACTGCCCTCGAGTTGCCCATGCTTGAAAAGAACCTGGTATTCCTTTCAACCATCGCTTCGGTTGCAACCCTGTTGGGATTGTTGGGTACGGTGCTTGGAATGATCACTTCGTTTGCGGCACTTGGCCAGCAAGGCGGTGGTGATGCAGCCCGTGAGCTTTCAAGAGGTATCTCCGAGGCGCTGTACAATACGGCCCTGGGTATCGGAACCTCAGCTATATCCATCATCATGTACAACATTTTCACAACAAAGATCGATGCTATCACTTATGGTATTGATGAGAGCGGCTTTACTTTAACGCAGAGCTTTGCCTCACAATATAAATAACCTGGAATTTTAGGCAGCATATCCGTATGGATTTTAGAAGTTTCAGCATCTATTTTCACAATCAATCGCGAGTTTATGCCCAAAATTAAAATTCCAAGGAAGAGCACGAATATAGACATGACAGCCATGTGTGATGTGGCCTTCCTGCTGTTGTCCTTCTTCATCCTTGCCACCCAGTTCAAGCCTTCCGAGGCACTGGAAGTGCAAACGCCTACTTCGGTTCAAACCCGGGTAGCGGAAATGGAGGACGTAGTAATGATCACCATAGATCCCAAAGGCCGTGTGTTCTTTTCTGTTTCCGACGATAATACAAGCGAGAAAGGCGACATTATAGAGGAAGTAAACACCGCTAAGAATCTCGGCCTTACCGCGGCGGAAATGCAGAACTTTAAGAATTCCGGTTCTTACATCGGCGTTCCTTTTTCACAGCTTAAATCATATCTGCAGAAAAAGCCCGAAGACTGGAGCGCAATGGCGCAGTCAGGCCAATTGGTCGGGATTCCTGTTACGGATACCCTGAACAATGAGCTTATTGTCTGGATGCGTGCCGCTGTTGGCGCCTTTCAGGGTTCAACAATGAACCTGTTGGTGAAAGGTGACAATAATGCGAAGTATTCAACTTTTAAGGGCGTAATAGATGCCTTTAAAAAGAATGAGCAGATGAAGTTTAAGATGATCACTAACCCGGAAGGTGTTCCAACCGGAAGTGAGCTGTATAAAAAGAACCTGGCCAAGAAGCCGGCTGAGTAAATAAATTAATAAACATTAAATTTTTGCGATATGGCAGAAATGGATACCTCAGGTGGGGGACACCATAAAAAAGGACCAGGCGTAAAAAAACAGAAGAAACTGTCTACCAGGGTAGATCTTACTCCCATGGTTGACCTCGGTTTCCTCCTGATCACCTTCTTTATATTTACCACTACCATGAGTCAGCCTACGGCTATGCAGTTGTTCCTGCCAAAGGACACTGATAAGCCCGAAGAGCAGAATAAAGTAAAGGCATCCGGTGCCCTTACCATCATGCTTGGCGCGAATGATGTAATATATTATTACGAAGGGGAATTGCAGCCAAATGGTACCAACTTCAAGACCACCACGTTCAAAGAAGTAAGGAACGTAATCATGGACAAGAAGAAAGCTACAGACCCCAAGGATTTCATGGTAGTAATAAAGCCTGATAATGAGGCTACTTACAAGAATACCGTGGACATTCTTGACGAAATGACGATCAATGATGTGAAGCGCTACGCCATGGTGGATATAGCCCCTGTGGAGGTGCAGCTTATAAAGCTAACTGAGCAGTCGTCCGGTAATAAATAGCATCGGAAAATAAATCCGCGCTATTGTATGGAAAGCTGTTCTAATTGAATCTAATTATTAAACTCGGCTTATGGACGCTAATAAAATTATGAGCGCTGATATCCTGGACCTTGTGTTCGAGGGCAGGAACAAAGAATACGGCGCTTACGAACTTAGAAAAACCTACAATCGCCGTCTTAGCGGTGCCTTAATAGGGACTGCATTGCTCTGTCTCCTGTTGATTGGCGGGTATTTTCTTTCCTCTGTAATGGCCAATGATGATGACAATAAGCAAGTGGTTGTTCAGGACGTACAGTTGGAAGAAGTGAAGGAAGAGAAAAAGAACGAGCCACCTCCGCCACCTCCGCCTCCCAAGCCGGAGCCGCCAAAAGTGGAGATCACTAAATTCACTCCTCCCAAAATTGTAAAGGATGAGGAAGTGAAGGAAGATGAAAAACCACCGGAAGTGGAGAAGCTTGAAGAAACCAAAATTGGTACCATCAACCAGGAAGGTATAAAAGACGAAGGTATTGTTGCTCCGCCTGTATCTGATGAAGGTAAAGGTGTGGTAGAAGCCCCCAAGAAAGACGAGGAAGATTATGACAAGACCTTCACCAAGGTGGAGATCGAATCAGAATACCCTGGAGGCGCCAGTGCATGGCAGCGTTACCTGAACAAGAACCTGCGCTATCCCCAGGATGCAATCGACAATGAGATCCAGGGAACCGTAGTAGTACAGTTCATTGTTGACAAAGCCGGATCTGTGAGTGATGTGGAAGCCATCAGCGGTCCTAATGAATTAAGGGACGAAGCTGTTAGGGTAATCAAAAAAAGTGGTACGTGGACACCGGCCGTACAGAACGGCCGCCAGGTTAAATCTTACAAGAAGCAACCGATCGTGTTCCGTTTGGAAACTGAATAAAGAATTTTCCATAAGCTAAACCGAGGAAGGCCGTCTGAGAATGACGGCCTTTTTCATTGGGATATATCACGGATTGAATAAGGATTAAAGGATTTCACGGATAAGAGTTGATGTAGGAGCACTGATTCGCTTTTGATGATTTCTTCGTTTGTGTTCTTCATCCTTGAAATCCTTTAATCCTGCGTTCTTTAAACTTCATTATTTATTTATGTAATCCGTGCTTTTTCTACTCTTATAAGTTATCTCAATTTTCCGAAATAAACATTTTAATTCGTTTATACATATCAGTTATATATTGTATGGAATGATCGCAGTTGTGAATCTATATTACAAACAACTGTAGTTATGATAGACAAAAACAACATCCTGCAGGCCGACGTGCTCGAAATAATTTTCGATGGCAGGAATAAGACCTACGGCGCATACGAATTGCGCACCAATTACAAAAAGCGCTTATTGATTTCCGTTACTGGAATGATCATGATCTGAGGATTGCTATTGCTACTTTATTCTATTGCCAGCGGGCGTAGCGATGATCGTGTAAGGGAGTATAC
>JBAVMD010000792.1:0-6310 GCA_049689695.1 Chitinophagaceae bacterium
ACATTAGAATATGCAAGATTGCTGGAAGGCACTGTGGGCGCCGCTGCAAAAAGCGGCAGGCTGCCTAATAAGAGAACAAGAAAACAAAGTGTAATATTCTTTTTCATAATAACTGAGTAATGATTAATTGATTTTCTGGTACAAGAAGGCAGACGTTGTACGCAAGGGATTGTGACAGAAAGTGTAAATTGGCCGGTAATTAAATTAACCCAGGTATGAGAAAATGCATGGCCGCGCTTTCCGCGATGATATTATTTTGCCTTTCAGCCATCTCCCAAACATATATCACCAATGTTAACCTGCTGGATGTTGATAAAATGAAACTGGTGCCCGGCCAGACAGTGGTCATTAATAATGATCGCATCACCAGCATTGGCGCGACTAATAAAATAAAAACTCCTGCAGGAGCATCGGTAATTGATGGAACAGGCAAATACCTGGTGCCCGGACTGGTGGATGCGCATGTACATTTTTTTCAAAGTGGCGGCATGTACACAAGGCCTGATGTAATAGATCTGAGAAAAACCAAGCCTTACGATAAAGAAATTGAATGGACGCACCGCAACATGGAAGATTTTTTAAGGCGATACACCAAAGCAGGCATCACCTCAGTTGTAGATGTAGGGGCTACTATCAGTTTTCTTCAGCAACGCGATACATTCCGGAATAAAATTTTCGCACCGGCTGTTTACATGACGGGACCGCTGCTTACCACCTGGGAACCTGCTGTGTATAAGAACCTGAAGAACGACGAGCCTTTTGTAGAAATGAAAACAGAAGAGGATGCACGTAAATATGTTCAGCAGCAATTGCCGTACAAACCTGACTTTATTAAGATCTGGTACATAGTGCTGGATGCCAATACAGAGGCTGGCGCAAGAAAGTCGCTGCCGCTGGTGCAGGCGGTGATAGATGAATCTCATAAAAACAACCTGCGCGTAGCAGTTCATGCCACTGAACGCATCACTGCACAACTGGCCGTGGAGAGCGGCTGCGATTTTTTAGTGCATGGGATAGACGATGAAATTGTGAAAGACGATCTGCTGCAACTGATGAAAAAGAAAAAAGTGGTGCTCTGCCCTACCCTGGTGGTTGGCCACAACTACAGCGAAGCATTGGGCCAGCAATACCAACTTTCTTATACTGACTACACGCTGGCCAACCCCACAACTATCGGTTCGCTGTTTGATCTGCGGCACCTGCCAGATACCGCTATAATCAACCGCTACAAGACCGTTATCAATAGCCGTACAAAAATGCAGGATAAGGCAGATTCTATTCTGCGCGTCAATACAAAGAAGATGGCAGATGCGGGTGTATTCATTGCAACGGGAACAGATGCTGGAAATATAGGCACGCTGCACGCAAGTTCGTATTATGAAGAGCTGGAGGCCATGCGGCAAACCGGGATGAGCGTCTGGCAGTTGTTGCAGGCTTCTACCCTTAATGGCGCACGTGCGATTGGAAAGGATTCATTGTTCGGCAGTATACAGGCAGGCAAGCTTGCGGATATGCTTCTATTGAATGCAAACCCGCTCGACAGCCTTGCCAACTGGAAAAAAATAGATATAGTTATTAATAAGGGGAAGCTGATGAAGCCCGATTCAATGCTTGCAGAAACACCTTTTGCGCTGGTGCAGCGGCAACTGAACGCTTACAATGGTCACGATCTTGAAGCTTTCCTGGAACCGTATGCGGATGATGTGGAGATATACCAGTTTCCCAAAACATTGCAGATGAGAGGCAAGGCCGAAATGCGCAAAGCCTACCAGTTCATTACAAAAACCCCGGGACTGCATTGCGAATTGCAAAACCGCATCATCCAGGGAAATACGGTAATAGACCATGAGCGTGTGAAAGGCTTTGGCGGCCCGGCGGCGGAGGCGGTAGCCATTTATGAAGTGGAAGGCGGGAAGATAAAGAGGGTGTATTTTGTTTATTAGTTTATTGGTTTACTGGTTTATTAGTTTGTTTGTTTTTGGGATTTGGGGGTGTTTAGCAGGGCATTACCAGTCCCATCAGTCGGCAATTATTAACGGACAGACGACCCAATAAACCAAGTAAACCAATAGACTAATAAACCAATTTTCTTTAACGCTATGTTGCAAAATAAATATTATGCATTTCAATTAATAGAGTTATCTTTGTCGTGTTAATTTGAGTTTTTAGCATTCGTAAGTGATTTTTTCTGCTACGCATTTTCTGCTAATAGTTAATCAGTCTTATTTTGCTTTTTTTCTCAAGTATTCATTTTTTTTAAAAGACAAGTTAATGAACATTTACGTTTCCAACTTAAGCTTCACAGTACAGGATGAAGACTTAAAAGAATTTTTTGCAGAGTACGGCGAAGTAACTTCTGCTAAGGTAATTATGGACAAAGAAACAGGTCGTAGCCGTGGCTTCGGTTTTGTTGAAATGTCTGATGAATCATCTGCCCAGAAAGCTATCCGTGAACTGGATGGTGCTCAGGTTGATGGTCGCCCTATCAGGGTTAACATTGCTAAACCCCGCGAAGAAAGAGGCAACTCTGGTGGCGGTGGTGGCAGCAGAGGCGGATTCTCATCAAGAAGCGGCGGCGGCGGCGGCAACTACGGCGGCGGTGGCAAGAGATGGTAGTCTTCTTTGCGATCAACAAATTGAAAGAGGGTTCTGACGAGCTCTCTTTTTTTTTGCGATCATCCCAACGAACCCCCTTAACTCCCCCTAACTCACTTCATCCTGCCGGAACACCATGCTTCTCTTTTTTCAACACCACATATGCAAGTATGGCGCTGGCAAGCATTAGCAGGGCCCCGAGCAAAAAAGGCGCACCAGAAAAATGTATGCGGGCATTTTTTTGAGTGAAATAAGCAAAAAGATTGGTCATCACTATCGGTCCTATAATAGTTGTTACGCTCATCACGGCGGTGAGACCCCCTTGTAATTCCCCCTGCTCATTGGCAGGAACGTGGTTGGAGATGATGGCCTGCAGGGCCGGACCTGCAATGCCGCCCAGGCAATACGGAACGAGAAAGACGAACATCATCCAGCTCTGTGTTGCAAAAGCAAATAAGAATAAGCCGACAGCATACATGAACAATCCCACATAAATACTTTTTTCATTTCCCAGCTTCGGGTTTACCACCCTGATCAATCCGCCCTGAACAAGCCCCACCAGTAAACCCACCACTGCCAGGGAAATACCGATCATTTTTTTGGACCACTCAAAACGCTCTATCGTAAAAAAAGACCAGGTGCTTTGCACGGCGTGAGCCGCTATGTATACAAGCATCAGTGAAAAAACAAGCCCCCAGATGCCGGGATATTTTTTGAAATGATTGAACGCGCCGAATGGATTGGCCCGCTTCCATTCAAACTTTCTGCGGTTTTCTTTCGAAAGCGATTCAGGCAGTACAAAATATCCGTAAAGCCAGTTAAGCAGAGTAAGCCCGGCAGCAAAAAGAAAAGGTACTCTCGCGCCCATCTCACCCAGCAATCCCCCGATTGCAGGACCAATGATGAAGCCCGCCCCGAACGCAGCTCCCACCAATCCGAAATTCTTTGCACGCTCCTGCGGGCTGCTGATGTCGGCTATATAAGCCATGGCAGTTGTGATACTGGCTCCGGTAATGCCCGCTATCAGCCGGCCTACAAAAAGCCACCAGATGGTTGGCGCAAAAGCAATAAAAAGATAATCTATACCAAACCCAAACAAAGAAGCCAGCAGAACGGGTCTCCGTCCATACCTGTCGCTCAGGTTACCCAATACCGGGGCAAAAGCAAATTGCATAACTGCATACACCAGCGTGAGCCAGCCGCTCCATCGCGAAGCCTGGCTTATATCGCCATTGATCATTTCCTTAATGAGGTCTGGAAATACAGGAATGATAATGCCCCAGCCTGTTACATCAACGAGAATAGTAACGAAAATAAATCCGAGCGCTGCTTTGCGATTGCTTGCCATCGAGCGAAGATAAAAAGAGTAAGGCACAAGGGACAAGGAACAAGAAGCAAGTAAAGAAATAAGATATAAGGGATTGTTGCTACTTATCCCTTTTATACTTTACCTGCTTCTTGTGCCTTGTTCCTTGTCCCTTGCACCTTGTGCCTTGTGCCTTGTGCCTTGTGCCTTGTGCCTTACGTTAAGTTCTCTTCCTTCCCAAACGCCCCCTTATGATAATCTTCATACGCCTGCATTACTTCTTCTCTTGTGTTCATCACAAAAGGACCATAAGCGGCAAAGGGTTCATGAAATGGCGTGGCATGGCCAAATAATATCATCGCCTCTGTGAGGGATTTAATTTCAACATACTGGCCTTCGTGCGTGAATTCAACAAGGTGGTGCATGCGCACGTCTTCACCATTTACCCTCACCTCTCCCTTCACTACATAAAGGAAAATATTCTGATTAGGTGGAATGGTCCTGTTCATGCGGCCACCTTCTTTGAATTCGATCCACGACAAATGAATATCTGTAAGCGGCTTTACAGGTCCTTCCGTTCCGTCCCAGTTACCGGATACGATGTGAGCGGTAACATTGCCATTGTCCCACAACAAAGAAGGTATCTGCTCTTTCTGCAAACCGGTATAGGCCGGCTCGGCCATTTTGTGTTTTGCAGGAAGATTGACCCACAGCTGTAATATCTCCAGGTGCCCGCCTCTCAGCTTAAATTCATCCGATGATATTTCAGCGTGCAGCAGGCCCTTGCCCGCCGTCATCCATTGAACGCCGCCGGCTTTTATCACGCTGGACGCGCCGCTGCTGTCTTTATGTGTAAGATCGCCTTCAAGAATAAAAGTGACCGTCTCAAAGCCGCGATGCGGATGCGGGCCAAATGGCAATCCGTTGTTCTTGGGAAGATATTCCTGCCTGCCATGATGGTTCAGGAAAATAAATGGGTCGATCGCGTTCATGGGAACGGCATGTGTAGGCATGGCGCGGTAAGTGACCAGGTCGCCGATTGGTTCGTACTCTGCCTTATGTTGTCCTTTAATGATTCTCATAGAAAAGCCTCCTTGTCAAAGTTCAGAATTTTTCAATCACAATATCCTTCCATCTCACTTTAATTCCTCCGCCATCATGTATCTGCAAGGCAATGAAGCCTTCGCCTTTACCGATCTTTTCGTCTTTGAACCAGATCATCTGGTAACCGTTGAGCGAGGTAGTCACTTCATCATTGACTACTTTTATTTTTAAAGTATTCCATTTACCAGGTTTCAGATGCTGTTCGTCTTCCGGCTTTGGCTGTATGAGCCAGCCGCGGCCATAAGACTCATAAATGCCACCTGTATGCTTATTGAGGGGCGCTACTTCTACCTGCCAGCCGCTGATCTTTGTTCCATCTATTGAAGATCGAAAAAATACACCACTATTGCCATCTGCTTCCTGTTTGAACCGGAGAGTCAGTATAAAATTTTTATATGCATTATTGGTGGAGAGATAACCATATTGTTTATCAGCGCCGCTTTCACAAACCAGTTCACCCTTGTCTGCATACCATTTTTCAGTTCCGTGGATCGTCCAACCTGTAAGATCTTTGCCATTGAAAATTTTTTCTTTTTTCTGCGCGCCGGCAACAAAGCATGAAAAAAGGAATGCAGTAAGCAGTATGGTTTTCACAATGAGAAAATTTATCCTTTAAGGTATTGAGTTTTATGCTAAATAATGACTCATACCCCAATATCCCAACAACTATATAATTCCTTATTTTCGAAACCCGGATAAACTCTATGTGCCGCTACGCAATGTCATACTACAAACCGCACTACGCCTGCTTTGAATGCAGAAAAACATTCAAGCGCAGGCTTATGTGGGATATCAGGAGAGATCACGACAGCGTTGCTGAAGCAAAATGCCCGCAATGCGCCAGCCTGATGGCGAACATGGGCAAAGATTTTGAAGCGCCTAAAATGGATGATCTCAAAGCCTGGCAACATATTAAAACGCTTTACTCAGTTGGAATCAGCTTTCACTCCTGCGGCTGCACTGGCCCCGGCTATATTCCGAATACAAAGGATAAGCTCATCGACTATCTGGAAGAACAAAAACAGGCAGCATTACACAACCTTGAGTTCTGGAGAAACAGAATAGAGCCGACCGACAGCAGGGAACTGAATCGCGACCTGAGTAAGAACTGGAACTTCATTACTAAAATACCCGGCACACTGGTAAATAAGAAAACAGAAGTGCGCAATGAAGACGCTATCCATTTCTGGATTGGAAGATTGAAAGAAATTGAGCTGAGGATAATTAAGGTGCCGTGAATTGATCCATCAATTATTCCTCGTTCTTCTGGCTCGCCTTCATATCCCTTGTATTTTTCTGGACGGT
>JBAVMD010000793.1:0-4611 GCA_049689695.1 Chitinophagaceae bacterium
GGGTATCATTGGGCTGGGGCATCGGCATCATTATGCAGTATTTCGATTCATACGGCGGCAATAAAGAAGACCTTGCCGAGCGCGAGTATCGCAAACTGAAAGAAAAGAATCAAGGATTGTAATAGAAGAAAAGCACGGATTGGAAGAAGGATTAAAGGATTTCACGGATGAGAAGTTTGCGTATGAACAAATGAACATTCCTGATATAATCAGCATCTTTCTGATCCGTGAAATCCTTTAATCCTTCTTTCAATCCGTGCTTTTCTTTAAAAATTATCTGTACTCTTCACATCTCAAAATCTGTGATTGTTATGGAACCGAAACGATTGTTTGATTGCATCGAATACCATCTTGAACGCTCTCCGCTGCCGGATATGCTGGCAGCAAAGGAAGGCGGGCAATGGAAAACTTATAGCACCCAGGATGTGTCTGACATCGTGAGCCGCCTCAGTGCAGGCTTGTTAGAACTTGGCATCGGGGGAGGCGACATGACCGTAGAAAATCGCGACAAGGTTGCCATTCTCTCCAAAAACCGCCCGGAATGGATAATGCTGGACCTTGCCGTGCAGAGAATCGGTGCCATCCTTACACCGGTCTATCCCACCATCAATGTGAACGAACTGGAATTTATTTTCAATGATGCAAAAGTGAAAGCGGTGTTTGTGAACGACGAGGATGTGTACCACAAAGTACTCAGCATTAAGAGCCGCGTTCCGTCGATTCAGCACATATTTACTTTTGAACATGTAAGCGGGGCCACGCATTGGAAAGAAATGCAACTGCAGCCAACAACAGATGTGCAGATACGTATCAAGCAGATTTCTGAGGCCATTAAATATGAAGACCTGGCCACCATCATTTATACATCCGGCACAACAGGCACACCAAAAGGTGTGATGCTCTCGCACGAAAATATCCTTAGCAATGTGCTGGCATGTATTCCCTGTTTTCCACCTGGAGATAATATGAAAGCGCTGAGCTTTCTGCCGCTCAATCATATATTCGAAAGAATGGTTACCTACCTCTACCTGTTCAGGGGCACGGCCATTTATTATGCGGAAAGCCTGGAGACCATTGGCGATAATCTGAAAGAAGTAAAGCCCCACATGTTCACTACTGTTCCGCGATTGCTGGAGAAAGTGTATGATAAGATCATGCTGAAAGGCAATGAGCTTACCGGGGTAAAAAAGAAATTGTTCTTCTGGGCGCACGAGCTGGCCACTAAATATGAGATCAACAAAAGTCAGGGAGCGTGGTATAATTTTCAACTGGCGCTGGCCAATAAGATCATATTTAAAAAATGGCGTGAAGCGTTGGGCAATAACCTCAAATGTATTGTGAGCGGAGGCGCTGCCTGCCAGGTGCGGCTGATACGCATATTTACGGCCGCGCAGATACCCATTATGGAAGGATATGGCTTAACGGAAACATCACCTGTGATCAGCGTGAACCGTTTCCAGGTACAAGACAGAATGTTTGGATCTGTGGGACCGTTGATAGACGATGTGGAAGTGAAGATCGCTGAAGATGGAGAGATTTTATCCAAAGGACCGAACGTAATGATGGGTTATTACAAGCGCGAAGACCTTACCAAAGAAGTGATCACCGAGGGCTGGTTCCATACCGGCGACATCGGCACCCTCGCCAACGGACACTTTTTGAAAATCACCGATCGCAAAAAGGAATTGTTCAAAACAAGCGGCGGCAAATATGTTGCGCCGCTGCCAATCGAGAATAAATTAAAAGAATCGATCTACGTGGAGCAGGTAATGGTTGTTGGTTCAGAGCGCAAATTCGTGGGCGCATTGATCATACCATCATTCCCTAACCTGAAAGAATGGTGCAGAACGCATGGCGTTGCGGATAGTTCGCCCGAAGAAATGATCCGTCAGCCTAAAGTGATCGAACTATTTAAAGACCTCGTGGAAAGCTTTAATAAATACTTCAACCAGGTAGAACAGATCAAGAAATTTGAATTGCTGCCCCGCGAATGGAGTGTAGATACAGGCGAAATGACGCCCAAGCTATCGTTGAAACGTAAAGTGGTAATGGAGAAATACAGGGATGCGATTGAAAGGATTTATGCGACCAATCAGGCGCCGCAGCATGCGTAAATATATGAACAGCACCTGGGGCTGAATATTCAATCTGAACGACCTGCTTTCATAAACGCCTCTTTCTGTTTTTTATCCAGTTTCTCCACTGCATACCGCAACATCACCCGTGGCATCGTTGCTGCATGCTTTTCCAGAAAGCGCAGTAACTCCCTGCGGCCCCTCTTTCCCGCTTCACGCACCCAGCTTCCTACCGCTTTATGAATAAGATCGTGCTTGTCTTTCACCAGTAACTCCGCTATTTTGAATGTATCGCCAACATCGCCTTGCTTAATGAAGAACCAGGTGCTTACGATGGCAGTCCTTCTTTCCCATACGTTTTTAGATTTAGCGAGCTTGTATAGGATTTTGCGTGGTTTATCGTTGAGATAACCGCCAACAACATGCGGTGCGCTGCGGTCAACGAGATCCCAGTTATTGATCCTGTCGTGCTGTTTAATATAGAGATCGAAAAGTTCTTTTCTTCTGTCGGCAGATGTTTTTTTATTTCTCGCCTGGTAATCCATGATGCTCACCGCGCCCATTCTTGCCTCATAGAAATCGCTGCTCAGTAACTTTACAACTTCATCGGGCGGCATATCCGTATACTTCTTCGCCAGATCAAAAATACTTCCCATGCGAACGCCCAGGAAAGCGCTGTCGTTATCGTTGTTGCTACGGTAGAACCGTTGATTTTTTTCGAGCTGTGGTTTCGATTTGCCTTTTGAGAGTTCGGAGATGAAATTTGCGGCGAGGTGTGGCATGAGTAATAGCTGAATTGTTTAGGGCGTTAGTTCAGCCCCCCAGTCCTTCATATTGAGAGAGCGTTTCTCCGCCCCCCAATAGGGGAGTTAAATTTCTTGTTCTCATGGTACCATGCGGCCGAGGGGTCACTCATCATACTGCACAAACTCCCTCTTCACTGCCTTCAGTAAAGTAAAAATATGCGCCATTTCAATCAGCAGCAGCACTGCAATTGCCAGTAGAACTATCCAAGAGATATCGAGCCTCGGTATTTTCACATTTTCATATCGCTCATAATACCAGCCTGCGAGTGCGAGGCCGAACACCAATCCAACCACTAAAAAAGAAAGCAGCGAATAAAATATTTTGAGGTACATCACTTTCATGGAAGAATACCCGAGCTTGATGTTCTCAATGATGGCTGCGGGCACTACCAGTACCAGCGAGATCCAGCTGGCATTTCGACCGAACCAGTCTTTAAGAAATACGTTCAGAATAATGATGATCACGATGGATGTCAGCGTCCACGGAAACAGCAGGTAGCCTGCCGGCCGCACACGTGATGAAACTGTGGTGGTTGCCATGGGGAGAGTTTGATTAAAAATAAGATTTTTAAGGTTTCGGGTTTAAAGTTTCGGGTTTAAGGTTCCTAGAAGTGAGTTTATGATTGAATGAAACAAGCTATTTTTTTACCGCAGAAAAGAGAGCGGGAGTTAACGCAGAGCCTTAGATAATCTCTGCGCTAACTCCCCGCTTTTTCTCCGCGGTTGGTGTATTTTCACAATCAACAAAACGCTATTCCTCAACAACCCAGACCTAAAGAACCGGAAACCCGAAACTCAAAACCCGAAACCAAAAATGACCTTCCTCGAACTAACTCAAACCCTTCTCTACGACAAAAAGAACTACAAAGGCATATTCGACTCCTTGCACATGCTCCATGAATTTTATGCAGGCATAACCGGAATATCCGCAGAACAAACTACTGACGGTAACATCATGCTGCCCGCCGGCAAGGCCATCTCACCGGGACAGGCTGCCAACTGCCTGCTGGACCTGCAAAGGACCGTGGTATTTATGCGCGGCATACATAAGGCAATTCTTAAGCTGCAGCAGGAATTCAGCGGACAGCCCATTCACATATTGTATGCTGGTTGCGGTCCTTATGCCACGCTGCTTACGCCCATCACAACCCTGTTCAGCGCTAAGGATATACGGCTTCATTTGATGGATGTGCAACAGCGCTCGGTAGACGCTATAAAACTATTGTATGAAAAAATGAACGCGCTGGATTACGTGGAAAGTTTTACCTGCGCGGATGCTACTGTTTATAAATTGGAAACACCGGTTCACCTGGCGATCACGGAAACCATGCAATCGGCCCTGGCCAAAGAGCCGCAGGTTGCTATTATGCAAAACATCATTCCACAGTTGCCTGACAAGTCAATCTTTATTCCCGAACGCATTGCCGTCACCGCTCAATTGGTCAACCGTGAGTTGGAAAGCCAAAGCTTCCTGGCAGAAGGCAGTAAGCCTGAGCGGATCAATCTTGGCGAGGTATACGCTATCAGTCGCCATAACTGCCTTCCGCCTGCATCCGCCACCATTGTTCTCCCTGATCCCATCACGGCGCACAACGAGCTGCACCTCATCACCGAAATAGATGTATTTGAAGATGAGAAATTGGGCATCTACGATTGTGGAGTCACGCTGCCTGTAAAAATGATGAATGTGGACGAAGCTGCAGGAAAGAAGATAGAGTTTACTTATGAAA
>JBAVMD010000794.1:0-4754 GCA_049689695.1 Chitinophagaceae bacterium
AACCAGGCCGTATCCTCTTCGAAGCAGATGGTGTTACTGAGCAGGTGGCAAAAGAAGCGATGCTTCTGGCAGCTGCAAAGCTTCCCATCAAAACAAAGTTTATCACCAGAAGAGATTACGTAGCGTAATTAGCAAATGTGAAAATGGCGTAATGGCTCAATGAAGAACCGGCCGAACATTTTCACATTGCGAAATTTTCAAATTTTCAAATTGATAAGATGTCCAAGAAAATAGATTTTGCAAGAAGCCTGAAGGATATGAACGATTCAGATCTGAAGGCAAGGATACAGGAGGATGAGCTGCGCCTTAAGAAGCTGGAGTTTTCTCATGCGATCTCTCCCCTGGAGAACCCTATGAGCATCCGCGGCCTTCGCAAGGAGCTTGCAAGGTTGAAAACTGAATTACAAAAAAGAGTTTTATCTGCATAAGTTAAGCTGCGAGCTACGAGCCGCGAGTTGTGAGCACAAGCTCGAAGCTCGAAGCTCACAGCTCATTGCTAAAAAACACAAACAATGGCCGAAAGAAATTTGCGCAAAACAAGGATCGGGGTGGTAACCGGTGATAAAATGGATAAGACCATCACTGTTGCTATCGAAAGAAAGGTAAAGCACCCCATCTATGGTAAGTTCGTAAAAAAGACTACCAAGTTCCATGCCCATGACGATAAGAACGAATGTGGCGTTGGCGACACCGTGAGGATCATGGAGACCCGTCCCCTCAGCAAAACAAAACGCTGGAGACTGGTAGAGGTGATAGAGAAAGCTAAGTAGTAAGGAGCTATGAGCTGCGAGCTTCGAGCCGCGAGCTGATGGCCTGGATAAAAGATTTGTTTTAATTGCTTTTGCTCATAGCTCGTAGCTCAACGCTCGCAGCTTATGCAAGGCTCAAAGCTTAAATAAAATGATTCAGCAAGAAAGCAGACTGAACGTAGCAGATAACAGCGGAGCGAAAGAGGTACTCTGTATCCGTGTATTGGGAAACAGCGGACAGTTTACTGCCAAGATCGGTGATAAGATCGTAGTTACAGTAAAGTCAGCATTGCCACAAGGCGGTATCAAAAAAGGAACGGTGACCAAAGCGGTTATTGTTCGCACAAAAAATAAGCTGCGCCGTAAAGACGGATCATACATCCGTTTCGATGATAACGCAGTGGTGTTGCTGAACCAGTCTGACGAGCCAAGAGGTACCCGCATCTTCGGGCCGGTTGCCCGTGAGCTGCGCGATAAAGGATATATGAAGATCATTTCATTGGCACCTGAAGTGCTTTAAGTAAGAAGTGGTTAGTGGTGAATGGCGAGTGGGATGAATGACCATTGACTTAATGACTAATGACTAAGTAATAAATGCTCCTGAGAACGGAGATAAAGAATACAAAAATGAACAACAGATTCAAACCGAAGTTCAATATTAAAAAGGGCGACATGGTCGTGGTTATTTCCGGCAGCGGAAAATCACAGAAAAATGATAAAGGTGAGATTGAACACAAGCCCAAAAAAGTATTGGAAGTATACCCTGATAAGGCAAGGGTATTGGTTGAAGGCGTAAACATCATTACACGCCATACAAAACCTTCTGCACGCAATACCAAGGGTGGTCTTGTGAAAAGAGAAGCTTCCATTCATATTTCGAATGTGATGCTGTGGGATGCAAAAGCAGGCGAACCTGCAAAGGTGAAGCGTACAAGGGAAAACGGAAAATTAGTTCGTGTATCAAAAAAATCCGGGGAGGTAATTAAATAATGGAAACGCTGAAATATACTCCGAGATTGGCCGATCGCTACAAAAAAGAAGTAGTTCCGGCTCTCATGAAGCGCTTTGCTTACAAAAGCATCATGCAGGTTCCAAGGCTGGAGAAGATCTGCCTGAACCGTGGTGTGAATGGCGCAGTGTCTGACAAGAAACTGATAGATATTACGCTGGATGAGCTGACTACGATCAGCGGACAGAAAGCTGTATCTACTATGTCTAAGAAAGACATTTCAAACTTCAAGCTGCGTAAGAACATGCCCATTGGTGCAAGAGTTACACTGCGCGGTGTGAAGATGTATGAATTCCTGGATCGCCTGATCGCAACCGCTCTTCCGCGTGTGCGCGACTTCCGCGGCGTGAACGAGAAATCATTTGATGGCCGTGGCAACTATACCATGGGTATTACAGAGCAGATCATTTTCCCGGAGATCGACATCGACAAAGTGAACAGGATCACTGGTCTTGACATCACGTTCGTAACAACTGCCGGAACAAACGAAGAAGCATACGAGCTGTTGAGAGAACTGGGCATGCCTTTCAAAGACATGAGGAAAGAAGCGGCGCAATAAATTTTGAAAAGTACAATACAAAATAAAACATGGCAAAAGAATCAGTAAAAGCCAGACAACGCAAAAGAGAACGCATGGTTAGCCAGTATGCTGAAAAGCGCGCTGCGCTGAAAGCTGCGGGCGACTACAAAGCGCTTGACGAGCTGCCAAAAAATGCTTCTCCGGTAAGGTTGAAGAACCGTTGCCAGATGAGCGGCCGCCCGAGAGGGTACATCCGTTTCTTCGGTATGTCGAGGGTTGCTTTTCGCGACATGGCGCTGGCTGGTAAAATACCAGGAGTGAAGAAGGCAAGCTGGTAAAGCCTGGCTTAAGCTTCAAGGTACAAGAGGACAAGGCACAAGTGAAAAGTCAAAAGTGAAATGGTTTCAACATTTTGACATTTCATGGCTGACTATAAATAATTCAGAACTTTTTCAATTGATATTAATATGGTAACTGATCCGATAGCAGATTTCCTGACAAGAATCCGGAATGCGCAAATGGCAGGGCATCGCCTGGTGGAAATCCCGGCATCTAACCTCAAGAAGCGTATCACTGAGATATTATATGATCAGGGATATATTCTGAAATACAAATTTGAGGACGATAGCAAACAGGGCGTCATTAAGATCGCCTTGAAGTACGATGCTCAAAGTAAAGAGCCGGCTATCAAAAGCCTGGAAAGAGTTAGCAGGCCTGGTTTGCGCCAGTACGCATCGCCTACTGAATTTCGACGCGTGAAGAATGGTTTGGGTGTAGCTATCGTGTCTACTTCCAGAGGAGTGATGACCGATAAGCAGGCCAAATCACAGAATGTGGGTGGCGAAGTGCTTTGCTATATATATTAATTAGCAAATGTGAAAATGTCTCAATGGCTCAATTAAGAGCATTCTTCATTTTCACATTGCGCAATTTTCAAATTTTCAAATTAACACTATGTCTCGTATAGGCAAACAACCGGTTATCGTTCCTCAGGGTGTCACAATCACCGTTGGCAACGATAATGTGGTTACTGTAAAAGGTCCTAAAGGTGAGTTGAAGCAGCCGATTGACCGTGATATTAAAGTGGAAGTGAAAGACGGGCAGGTAGTGCTTGACCGTCCTACAGACCAGATCCGTCATCGCGCCATGCACGGCTTGTACCGCGCCCTCCTGGCTAACCTAGTAAAAGGTGTTACCGAGGGTTATAAGAAAAACCTGGAGCTGGTAGGGGTAGGTTACAAAGCTTCCAACCAGGGCAACCTGCTGGATCTTTCATTGGGATTCTCACACAACATCGTGTTTGAAATTCCGAAAGAATTGAAAGTAGCCACCGCACAGGAAAAAGGTCAGAATCCAACCATTTCACTGGAAGGCATCGATAAACAGTTGATCGGGCAGGTAGCTGCCAAGATCCGTGGTCTGCGCAAGCCTGAGCCATACAAAGGAAAAGGTGTGAAGTATGCAGGTGAAGTGATCAGAAGGAAAGCCGGTAAGGCAGCGGGTAAGTAATTAGTTTGAAGTTTGCATAAAAGTTCCTGGCAGCATCAGGAATTATATAAAATAAGAAACATGAATACCAGAGTTTTAAGAAGGCAGAATATCCGCTACCGCATCCGCAAAAAGATCGCGGGCACAACGGAAAAGCCACGCCTGTCTGTATTTCGCAGCAACGCGGATATATATGCTCAGTTGATTGATGATGTTAAAGGCGTTACGCTTGCATCAGCATCCAGCAAGGAAAAAGACATTGCAGCTCAGAAAGTCAATAAAGTAGATAAATCCAAGCTGGTTGGTCAAGCTATTGCAAAAAAAGCAATTGAACTGGGTGTTAAAGATTGTGTGTTTGACCGCAGTGGTTACCTGTACCATGGCCGTGTTAAGTCACTGGCTGATGGCGCAAGGGAAGGAGGACTTCAATTTTAATCCAACAAAGTACAATTTCAAAATACAGTAAATGGCAAAAGTTAATCTAAACAGAGTTAAAGCCGGTGAGCTGGAGCTGAAAGAAAAAGTAGTGGCCATCAACCGCGTGGTGAAGACCACAAAGGGCGGCCGTGCGTTCAGTTTCTCCGCTTTAGTGGTTGTTGGCAACGAGAATGGTGTGGTAGGTCATGGCCTGGGAAAAGCCAAAGAGGTGCAGGAAGCCATCACCAAAGGAATTGAAGATGCCAAGAAGAACCTGATACGCGTACCTATCATGCATGGGACCATTCCTCATGATCAGTATGCCAAAGAAGGTGCTGCTAAAGTACTCATCAAGCCCGCTGCTCATGGTACTGGTGTAATTGCAGGAGGCAGCATGCGTGCTGTACTGGAAAGTGCCGGTGTTACCGATGTATTGTCAAAAAGCCTTGGATCTGCCAACCCGCACAACGTGGTAAAGGCAACATTCAAAGCGCTGGCTATGCTGCGTGAGCCGATCACGATCTCCCGCACCCGCAGGCTGGCATTGAAGAAGGTTTTCAATGGCTAAGAG
>JBAVMD010000795.1:0-5441 GCA_049689695.1 Chitinophagaceae bacterium
GGTTTGCTGATGGTAAGATGTTTATTGTCAGGTTTTTGCCGTTCAAAAAATTAAACAACCTGTTTTTGTACAGGACGCAGTTTCTTCATTTTCAACACCGCCAGTAACAGCAGTAACAAAGCTCCGCCTAAGGCTGTTAATGCAATTCTGTTGAATCCGTTCGAGGCATCGTGCTGTTTTATTGCAATACCGATGAATGCCCAGATAAGAGCAATCGTAAAAAAAATATTATTCTTCCTGAACAGCACCATCACACCCAGCGTGGTGCCTGCAATGATCATAATGCAAGCCCATGCAGCCGGATCTAATCCCCAGCCATTCCATCCAATACTTACCAGGTAAGCGGTAATGTTTGCAATGGTGGCAATGCTTATCCATCCCAGATAAATGGAAAACGGAACATATACAAACCATTTTTCCTGTCCTGTATACTCTGCGCGTGCATATAATTTTTCGACGATTATTGCCAGTGTAACAAGTAATCCCAGCATAATAAGTACAGACAGCAGCAAGAGGTGATAATGCCATGCAAGTATCCAGGCAATGTTCAGCACGCAAGAAAGAAGAAATCCATAACCGATCTTCTCCACTATTCTTTCTTTTTTATCGGTATATCTCTTTTCCGATTCAAATAAAGTGCTTCCCTGGTAAATGCAAAACAGGAAGAGCAGGCTGTAGATCACTGCCCAGATAGAAAAAGTAATGGGTGCAGGAACAAACAGGTTGGGATATTGATCGGAGATGGCGCCGGTGGTTTGCCCGTTGATCGGCAAAAAATCCGCAAGCCCGTTTACCAATACCATAGCAACAAAGGCCAGTATGTTCAGTATCTGCAGGAACCCGATTTTGAAATACGATGTCATTGTCTGATCAGGTAATTAGTTTGAAAAAATTGCTTCAGGTATCCAGGTGCGATTCCGGGATCTCTCTTGCTTCTTTTTTAATAATAAAAACAGCTGTTTTATCCGGCAGAATGCCTCCTCCACTCATGATCGCGTACATGCGCGTAAACTCTGCCCCGAAATATAAGATCACAGATGAATAATAAACCCACAGCAATATGAATATGATAGATGCAGCCGTTCCATACACCACGCCGATGTTAGACCTGCCGAGATAATAGCCGATGAGAAATTTTCCCGCCAGAAAGAGCACGGCTGTAAAGGAGGCGCCAATGAATGAATCCCGCCATTTGATCTTTGCATCGGGTAGTATTTTATAGATAGCCGCAAAAAGAACGGTGATGATCACAAATATCAACAGCAGGTTCACCGCATAGAATATGTAAATAGTGCCTTCAGAAAAAAGCCGCATCAACCGGTCGCTCAGCAACTCCATTATCGCGTTGATCACCAGCGCCACCAGCAGAATAAATCCCATGCTTATGATGATGGAAAATGAAAGCAAACGATTTATGATGAAGCGCAGCCATCCACGTTGCGGTTTTGCCTTAACAGACCAGATGTAGTTGATAGAATCCTGTATCTCTCCAAAAACTCCGGTTGCTCCCAGGAACAGCGCTACAAGACCTATTGCAGTACCTACAGTGCTGTTATGGCTGTTTTGTGTATTGGCAATAATGGATTGAATCTGCAAGGCCGCCTCGCTGCCGAGCAACTTGCTTAATTCATAGTATACTTTTCCCTGCACCAGGTCTTTCTTAAAAACGCTGCCGGCAAATGTGATCACCATAAGAATGATAGGGCCAAGTGCGAATACCATGTAGTAAGACAGTGATGCGCTTAACTTAAGCGCATTGTCTTCTATGAAGGCGTGCCCGGCCTTTTTCAGGATTTCAAAAAACTTCCGGAGCTTTTTCATACAGTAAACTCATCAAAAAGAACGGCCACACTGTTTTCGGACTCATGTGGAATAATTTTCTCAGGTTCCCTGTTCAGTGGCAGATAGAACAGAGAAATACCTTATAAAAAGTTTGGCAGCATTATTTAATAGATAGAAGAGGAATTTATTTAAAACAAGCTAAAATATTTTTTATGAGAAGTATCTTGTATGTATTAGCTGTTATATTGATAATAGGATGGTTATTGGGTGTGTTTGCATATAACGCTACAGGTCTTATTCACATACTGATCGTATTGGCAGTAGTAGCATTGCTGCTCGGCCTCATACGCAGGGCGTGATATAAATATCCGTACAGTAAATTTTTAAAGCTGTGGAGTGATCCGCAGCTTTTTTTATTTAGATAAAGCACGGATTGGAGGAAGGATTAGAGGATTTCACGGATAATACAATAAAACTGAAGTATCATTTCGTTTTACCATTCACTTGTTATCCCGAATCCCCGCAGTAAGAAATCACTATAGCAACAGGCGGGGTGAGGGATCTGCATTAATCGCTGTTATGCAGATCCCTCACCCTGTCTGTTGTTGTTGTAAGCCTCCGTTGCGGGGATTCGGGATGAAAGTGAGTCTTTAGTTAATCCGTGAAATCCTCTAATCCTTCTTTCAATCCGTGCTCTCTCTAAATAAACCAATAATCCTTCTTCCAATCCGTGCTCTATCTAAATAAAAAAAGGCCGGTTAGAAAACCAGCCCGTCCAAATTGCAAGTACTAATGAAAAAAAGCTATTTTAATTTAGCTTCACATGCCTGCAGCTTTGCGAGGTGAGTCCTCAGCTTGGGCAATGTATTGCTTGTCCATGTTTTTAATTCTGCGTCCGTGAGGTCTGATTGAGCGCCTTCAAATTTATCGATACTCTTCTTATGCATGGCAATCATATGCTCACACCAATCTTTATCAAATTCCTTTCCAGTTTTTTCATTGAGCTTGTTGTGGTCGCTCTTTGCCTCATCTTTTTCTTCAGCCGGCAGCGTTACAGACTTCTGGGAAGCAAAGTTCTTTACGTCTGAAAGCACTGCTGAGTGGTCAGTTTCCAGCATTTTGCCGATATCCTTTACTTCCTGGTTCATACCTTTCTGCTGGGCCAGTTGCGACATCTTTATTTCCGCCATATTGCTGGCTGCCACGTCCATTAAAAACTGGGCATCTTTTTCAGCAAGAGCGTTGGAGGTAGATGTAGCAGGGCTGTCTACCTTGGCATCTCCATCTTTAACTCCATCATTATTAGCGTCGTTACACGCCGCCATAAACAGGATAGAAGCGCCTAAAACGATGGTTTTCAAATGTTTCATGTTGAATAATTAATGTGATTGAAAATTAGTCGGCCTTGCGGCTGTCAGTGTCCATATCGCGATATTGCTTTATGGTGTCATGCGATGCCTTCAGCGAAGCTTTCTGGTTTACGATGAGCTGCCTTACTTCTGCGGGAAGCGGGGCATCTGATCTAAGTGCTTCGTCGTAAGCTTTTTGGGCTGCGTCTTCACCAAATTCGCAGGATTCCAGAACAGAGTGGCGGCCTTTGCCGGAAAAAGCTGCTTTTACATCCATCCACATGCGATAGATCTTACCGGAGAAAGTAGTATCAGAAGCTACGTCTCCGCCCGTACGGCTGATTTCACTCTTTAACTCAGATGCATACTGCCTGCTTTCGTCCGCCATGCGGTGAAAGATAGCCTGCAGGTCTACATCCTTATCTTTTGTTTCTGAAATTGCTTTTTCGTAGCCTTCGATCCTGTCGTTGTTTATACGTACCAGGTCGTTCAATACTTCGTTAAGTTGTTCGTTGCGTTCCATAATTGTTTTTTTTAAGCATAGCAATAGCTCAAAAAATCATACCGCTTCCTTGCGGAATTTTTTTGGGGTATCATTACGGGAAAGTTCAACGGTCAAACGATTGTAGAAAACAATACCCATTTGTCCCATTTGTCAACGGCGCACCCCACGATTGTTATGGTACGGGTTTCTAATAGATAAGGTAAATCACCCCCCAATGACTAAGAGCAATACCGGCCAGTTAATCCGCATTTCCTGCAGCCTGCTGATAATCGTAATGCTTGTTTTTATTGCAGCGCAGCTTAAGATAGTAGTGGTCCCGCTGCTCTTCTCCCTCATTTTCGCCGCGATGCTTTATCCTGTGTGCCGCAAACTGGAATATATAGGAATGAGCAAAGGCATAGCTGCTTTCACTGCTGTATTTTTTACAACCATTCTTTTAGGAGTTGCATTGTACTTCGTGTATCACCAGGTAATGCAATTTGTTGAAGAGGGACCGCAATTCATGACTAAGATATCGGAGCTCTATGATAAGTTCCAGGCATTTATTGCAGATATGTTTGGAGTAAGGCGTTCTTCACAATCGAAACTGCAATCGGTACTTGCCCGGCTCGCAAATAATACCGAAGTGCTGGTGAGCGGCGTGATAGCTTTTCTTTCAGGTTTTATTACCGATGTTACACTGATACCGCTCTATGTTTTTTTTCTGCTGTATTTCCGCGACTTTTTTGTAGAGTTCTTTTACAAGATCATTCCTTCATCCGATAAAGAAGTAATAGATATAACCATTAACCAGATATACGATGTTATTCTTAGCTGGATGCGTGGAGTGCTTATTGTTATCGTGATCGTTGGTATACTCAACTCTGTAGGATTGATGATACTGGGAATAGAATATCCTTTCTTCTTTGGGTTTCTCGCTTCGTTCCTTGCGCTGATCCCCTACATTGGTATATTGATAGGATCGTTGCTGCCCGCATTGCTTGCTCTCGTAACTAAAGATTCTTATTGGTACGCGGTAGGAGTGGTAGGTATCTTCTGGTTTGTACAGGTGTTGGAAGGAAATTTAATTACGCCGTATATAGTGGGAAAAAATGTAAGCCTCAATCCCCTGATAGCCATTTTTAGTTTGTTGCTGCTGGGCAAACTCTGGGGCATGGCGGGCCTGGTGCTGGCCATACCGGTAACAGCTATCATTAAAGTTGTTTTCGATTCAGTTCCTGCATTAAAGTCGTACGGATTTTTATTGGGAGAACCGCAGCCTTATCATTTGAAGCGGCATTCACGATTACATATCAAGCGGCTTACGAACCTGAAATTGCTTCGAAAAAAGAAGTTTACAGAGGCGCCACCCGAGAACGGTGGCATAAAAATTTAGCCCTGATGTTAATTATTGAATCCATTAAAATTCCACTATGGCAAAGTATTCAAAAGGCGCAGGAAAAAAAGTAGAAGAAACCATGCACGAGATGAAGCGTGGTGAATTAAAAAGCGGCCGCAGCGGCAAAAAAGTAAAATCGCGTAAACAGGCTATCGCCATCGGTCTTTCCGAAGCAAGAGAAAGAGGTGAAAAAGTTCCAAAGAAAAAAGGAGCATCCAAACGCGGCCGTCCGGCTAAAAAAGCGGCCTCCAAAAAAAGCGCTTCGAAAAAAACCGCATCTAAAAAGAGCGCATCTAAAAGAGGTCGTCCCGCAAAAAAAGCAACTTCAAGAAAAGCCGCGGCAAAAAAAGGCACAGCACGTAAAGGCGCAGCACGCAAAGGCGCAACAAAAAAAGGAGCCTCTAAGAGAGGACGCCCTGCTAAGAGT
>JBAVMD010000796.1:0-5481 GCA_049689695.1 Chitinophagaceae bacterium
CTAATAGAATCAAGCAGGTTGAATGAAGGACCGATTATCCTGTAAGCGATCTTCACTGACTTCAGGGTATCCTTACCGCTGTTGAACAATTCAACAGATGGTGTTACGGTACCGCTGCACAGTTTTGAAACAGGGTTGGTAATGGCACGCAGTTGCGCATCCCTTCTTACCAGCACTACGGTCCTGATATTGATGTCATCAAGGAACAGGTTCTGTCCAAACCCATTCTGGCCTGTGAAGGCCACCTGTACTGAAGTAGCTCCAACAGGAATGAATGGTTTCAATTCAAGGCGCTCAGTTGCCCAATCAGTTGCAATCGGGAACCAGTTACCTGTATTGGTGCCTGGTGAAGTAGAAAGATCGCTACCGCCTTTCTTCCATGCAGTGATCGGGAAAGTAACGCTTCCGCACGACGTTGATAATTGTATCAGCATTGTATCCGAGAACGTGGTACCCGTACCATAACGTTTATAAGCCCGTGCAAAATTGACTATAACAGAGTCTGCATCGGTTATGCCAACAATCGGTGAAACCAGGTAATCCAGGTGTCCGGTTGTTGTATAGTTGTAATAATTGATATAAGCTGAAGCTGTTCCTGAATTTCTTGCAGTGGTTGTTCTTGTCCATGTAATACTTCCAGCGTTAGGATTGATCAAGCTCCAGCCGGTTGGCGGGAAGGTTGCGCTTTCAAATCCTTCAGTTACGCTTGGAACACCCGTACCTGCAGCAGTAACAGTGATGTTAACAGTTGCAGTATCGTTTGATGGGCGCTGGTCAGCAACAGCATTCGGATTGCTGGTGTATATTTTCAGCGGTAAAGTTCCGGCAACAGCGCCGGCGCTGATATTATTAAGCGTAACGATGGTGCTTGCATATGGAGCAAGATTACCCGTCCAGTTGGTAGCCTGTGGCGTACCTGTACCTACCTGCGCGTAGATCGTTACCGAAGTAAGATTGCTTGATCCTACGTTGAACAGCATAACCTGTCCATTGAAAGTAGTATTCTGACAGAACGTACTTCCAATACCTCCGGGGAAGCAACTGTTACCGGGCGATAAAAGTTTTGGCGAAGCATCGTTCGCAAAAACAGTCACCGGCGTACATCCGTTAGAGGTCATCAACGACGCGCGGCAATTGGTAAGAATATATTCTGCTCTTTCTGCCTGCTTTGTAGTGAACATAGAATAACATGCATCGTCTGTATAATCCATGTAATTCTGGTAATTGATACCCGGAGAAGCAGCAGAGCATAGATCAGTTCTTACACCACTTGGGCAGCCGCCTGTTGCGCCAGCCTGGTTAGGTGTATCTCCAAGCAGGAGAGCTGCAGGGAGTAAGCATGTGCCCGGAACCTGGCGGAAATCGTCTGTACCGCAACCGGTGCCATCGTCGCCCCAGATATGGTACAAGCCAAAAAAGTGGCCGGCTTCGTGAACTGCTGTACGTCCCTTGTTGAATGCAGGGTTAACATACACAGGGTTGTTGGAAAAACCATCTACCGCAAGTGCAATGCCCTGCTCATCGGCAGCGCCTGTTTGCGGAAAAGTGGCAATACCCAGCAGTGAAGTGGATTGTCCAACCCAGATGTTGAAATACCTGTTAGGGTCCCATGCATCTGCACCGCAGGAAGTACCGTGTTTAATGGATCCCACAGTTGTTGGAGAGAAATCGGTAATAGTGCTGTACACACGATTAATGCCATCAGTAGGATTACCGTTTGCGTCCTGTTGCGCAAGACAGAAACGGATCTGTGTATGGCCGCGTATGCCGTAAAAGTTTGGAGCATTCGTACTGTCCGCATTAACGCCGGCAAAATCTTCATTCATTTTGTTGATCTGCCAGATCACATCGGCTTTTGTTACCTGTGCCTGCCTTGCAGCGGGCAAAACCAGGTGCACCACCACGGGGATGGTTACAATTGCCTGCAGACGATGACTTTCATTACTGCCGGATTCACGGGCAGATGCAGCCATACGATTGCCTTCTTCAACATTCTTAAGATACTGCTGTTTTGCAGCAGGGTTCTGATCGAACCACCTTTCTAAGGCTTCCATTGAACCGCATCGCTCGCGGACAGTATTGCCGGGAGCTTGTTGTGTCGGTAAGGTTTTTTGCGCAGTAACATTCAGCGCAAGTAAACTTAATAAAAGGGAAGCAACGAGCGGGAGAGTAAAATTTCTCAAAGCAGTGAAATTTTTGGTTAATAAATCAGTTTTGGTCGCCAGATGTTAGCCCATCTTATAAATACACGCATATAAAGCAGCAGTGGTTGCTTCATGTGCAATCGCAATATAGGAAAAATTGTTGGTCAAACATCACCCCTGAATATCGGGATTGGGAGGATATTTAAACGGAAACGGCCCGCAAATGACAAGGTCAGGAGCGATGTCATTTGCGGGCCGTTCCGGCGGCAGCGCCTAATCTTTTTTAAGCCCTATAACCGGAACCGCTTTTTCGCGTATCAATTGATTTAATTTTGGAATGTCTTCTTCCCTGATACGCTTCAACTTAGCCAGTTCTTTGTCTGCCTGGGCGCTCAGATCGGCATATACATCCCGCACCTGTTTACTGGGCGCCTGAACCCCGCTATTGCCCGCATCAAACACCCCGCTGAGCTTATCGTTTATGCGAATGGGATAGTTCAGAACATCCTGTCCGCTTTTGGATTTGGTCTGGTAAAGGGTCTCCTCTACCGATGTCATTTGCTTGTTAATGCTATCGGCCAGCTGCTTTATGTCTTTTGGCAGGTCTTTACCGGCCCGCGAGGTAAGATCGTTTATCTGCGCGCGGAGCGTACGAATGTCTTTGATAGTTTTCTGAACTTCATTGAACTTATCCCTTGCTGTAAGAAGAAAATTGAACTGAGCTTCGTAATCAGCCTGTGTTATTTTGTAATTAGGATCTGGCTTTACCGTAAATGGTACTTCCATGGAATCGGTGCCTGATTTAATGCGTGCATAATACTGCCCGGGCGCTGCTTTAATGCTTGAAGGCACGCCATTCCACAGGATCATTCCATCTACGCGGTCACCTTCGGCATAGTTCATATCCCATACAAACTGGTTTACGCCTTTTGCAATTTCTATTTTATCGCGTGTTTCCTTCGCATCGGTAGAAAAAGTTCTGATGGATTGTTTGTTCTTATCAAGAATGGTAATGGAAGCCTTAGTAGAATCTGTAACGTTCCTCAGCCAATAATTGATCAAGGCTCCATTGGCAGGATTAGCTCCTGCATTGCGCAAATTTGCTCCACCGGGAAAACCGCCACCGCCGCCAAGCATACGGTAAGCATCGATAGTTTCAAACACATGCAGCGGCTTTGATGCTATGTCAGCTTTCAATTGCTGTACGGTGCTCAGGTCGTCGATCATCCAGAATGCCCTGCCTTGTGTGGCAACAATCAGGTCGTTGTTTTTGATAGTAAGATCGGTTATGGGTACTTCGGGAAGATTGAGCTGGAATTTTTTCCAGTTAGCGCCATCATCATAGCTGATGTACATCCCATATTCTGTGCCTGCATACAAGAGGCCCGCACGTTTCTGGTCTGCTCGCATCGTTCGCGTAAAATGCATTTTGTCGATGCCGTTCACGATAAGCTTCCAGGTTTTGCCGTAATCTTCCGTCTTGTAGATGTAAGGAGCAAAATCATCCACTTTATACCTCGTACCCGTAAAATAGGCCGCACCTTTTTTGAAGGGGTCTGCATCGATGCAGTTCCACATCATCCATTTAGGGAGATTGGGTGGTGTAACATTCTGCCAGTTCTTTCCGCCATCCCTGCTTACATGTATCAAGCCATCATCGCTGCCTGTCCACAGCAGATCTTTTTCGAAAGGAGATTCAGCTGCGGTAAAAATGGTGCAATAATATTCAACGGATGTATTGTCTTTTGTAATAGGGCCGCCGCTGGAAGCCTGCTTGCTTTTATCGTTAGTAGTGAGATCGGGCGATAGCTGTTCCCAGCTTTGACCTTCATCTTCTGTTGCGAAAAGATGATTGCCCGCCGCATATAATTTTTTAGGATTATGGGGCGAAAAGAAAATGGGAAAGTTCCATTGAAAGCGATATTTCAGCACATCGGCGCCTGCTCCCATAGGATTATCAGGCCATACAGTGATGGCGCGGTTCTCGCCGGTTTTATGATCGAGCCGGGAAAGATAACCACCGTAATTACCTCCGTATACAATATCAGGATTCAATGGGTCGGCCACAACATAACCGCTCTCGCTTCCTGCGGTTGATTCCCAGTCGCGGTCTGTAACGCCTGCACCGTACGTGCGGTGTTTAATGCGAATGGTTGAATTATCCTGTTGCGCGCCGAGAATGCGGTAAGGAAAAGCATTGTCTGTTGAAACACGATAGAACTGCGCGGTAGGCTGGTTCTGGTAAGTGCTCCAGTTCTCGCCTCCGTCAAAGCTTACCTGTGCACCGCCATCGTCTGCAACGATCATGCGGTTGCCATCTTCAGGGTCGATCCAGAGATCATGATGATCACCGTGCGGTGTTCTTACTGACTGCCAGGTGCGGCCGCCGTCACGGCTGCGCATAAACCCAACGTTGGGTGCATACACCAGGTTTTCATTTTTCGGATCAACAAAAACTTTGGTGTAATACCAGGCACGCTGCCTGATATTGTTATCGTTGCTGGTAAGCGTCCATGTTTCACCTGCATCATTGCTGGTAAACATGCCGCCGTTTGCATTTTCAATGAGGGCATACACTTTATCTGTATTGGAAGGAGCAACGGCAACCCCAACAATGCCCCATATGCCTTTAGGCAAGCCTTTCTTTGCTGTGATATTGGTCCAGGTATCACCGCCATCGGTGCTTTTCCAGAGACCGCTGCCTTCGCCACCGCTCTCAAGGCTGTAAGGGGTACGGATCAGCCGCCACATGCCCGCATAAAAAACATTGGGATTGCCAGGTTCCATCACCAGGTCCGAAGCGCCGGTTTGATTATTTACATACAGTACACGTTTCCATGTTTTACCGCCATCGGTAGTACGGTATACGCCCCGCTCTTCATTAGGGCCAAAGAGATGTCCCATCACAGCCGCCCATACAACATCGGGATTTTTTGGGTGAACAATGATGCGAATGATGTGCCTTCCGTCTTTCAACCCGATGTTCCTCCAGCTGCGTCCGCCATCATCGCTGCGCCACATGCCGGTAAGGCCTTCGCTTACATTGCCGCGCATGGTATTTTCTCCCTGGCCAACGTACACGATGCTTTCATCACTGGGAGCAACCGCAACCGCGCCGATGGTGCTGCCGAAATATTTATCGGAAACATTCTTCCAGTTGCTGCCGCCATCGGTGGTTTTCCATACGCCGCCACCTGTAGCGCCAAAATAAAAAGTGTTCTTGTTCTTGTAGCTTCCTGTTGCGGCGCCACTGCGGCCGCCCCTCCATGGGCCTACCAGCCGGTATTTTACTTTGGAAAGAAGAAGGGAATCATTATCGATCGATGAAGAAGTTGCA
>JBAVMD010000797.1:0-7538 GCA_049689695.1 Chitinophagaceae bacterium
ACAAAGACCTGAAAGTAACAGAATTCAAGCGTGTTGCAGTAGGAGCATAACCTTGCTTTTAGAATATACTCAAAGCCGTTCTTCACCAGGAACGGCTTTTTTTATTTGGATGCATTGAATAGTTGCGATCAGTTTAGCATGTAGCCCACCTTTACGTTGAGTGCCGGATACAGCGTAGTGAAAGTTGTTTTATTGTTCCTGGCCCATCCAATGCCACCGGATGCAGTAAATATCAATCGAGAAGAAGCCTGTTGCCTTATGCCGTAGTGAAGGCTCAGCAATGTAGCCGGAGGATTGTAGTTTGAAAAAGATCTTGTTACAAAAGCATAACTGAAACCAATATATTGTTCAATATGATGAACGTTTGCAGAAGCGCCTTCACGTTCATTCTGTCGCGTAATATAAAAGCGTGGGTTAATCGCGAAACGTGCAGCTGGTTTATCGTAATGCGGCAGAACATTCAACACAGGCAGCCATTCAAATTGTTCGGGATCGTAAGATGGTCCATAGCTTGCGTAAGTTTCTACAGTGAATATTCCGGCAGCATTCCACTCCATGCCCAATCCTATTCCATGCGCGCCTGCTTCCACTGCAATTACCGTCTTTTTCGCTGCTGGCTTATCCTGTGCCTGCGCATTAAGCGTGCAGAAGATCAGCAAGTATATAGCCACAGGTCTTATCACATTGCCAGTTAAAAACCTAAGTTAAGTCCCGGTTTTGGCCGCATCCTGAACAGTGTGATGAATGGATAAATTTAGCGGTTATATAAAACAATCCCGCTTATCTTCGCAGCGCCAACGCAAAATAATATGCTCCCTAAATACAAACGTATTCTTCTCAAATTGTCCGGCGAGTCGCTCATGGGAGATAAGACTTTCGGGCTCGATTCAGGTGTTATTTCAATGTATGCCGAAGACATTAAAGATATTGTTTCTCTCGGCGTGCAGGTGGCGATCGTAATAGGTGGAGGAAACATTTACCGCGGCATGAATGAAGCCGAAACCGGTATCGAGCGTGCGCATGGAGATTATATGGGCATGCTTGCCACTGTTATCAACGGCATGGCACTGCAGGCCGGTCTTGAAAAGATCGGTGTGTATACCCGCCTGCAAAGCGCTATCAAAATGGAGCAGATCGCAGAGCCCTACATCAGGCGCAGGGCTATACGCCATCTTGAAAAAGGGCGTGTGGTGATCTTTGGTGCGGGCACGGGTAATCCTTATTTTACTACCGATACAGCGGGTTCGCTCAGGGCTATAGAAATAAAGGCAGATGTGATATTGAAAGGCACACGTGTAGATGGCATTTATACGGCCGATCCCGAAAAAGACCCTACAGCAAAAAAATACCAGTCCATTACTTTCCAGGATTGCATTTCAAAGAACCTGCGTGTAATGGATATGACGGCCTTTACACTTTGCATGGAAAACAACCTGCCTATAGTAGTATTCGATATGAACAGGCCAGGCAATGTAAGGCGTGTGGTATCAGGCGAGCAGGTGGGCACGCTGGTAACAGATTAGCATTCCAACAAGAATTTTATGGCAGCCGGCAAAAGCATAGCAGACATCAGGAGGGATTACAAGCTGCAATCACTTTCAGAAAATGATGTGGCGGCAGATCCTATGCAGCAATTTGCTGCCTGGTGGAACGATGCGCTGGAGAGCGAGATCGTGGAACCAAATGCCATGACGCTTGCAACCGCTTCTTCCGATGGACTTCCTTCTGCAAGAATTGTTCTGCTGAAAGGCTATGATGAAAGAGGCTTCGTTTTTTTTACCAATTACAATAGTTTCAAAGGAGTTCAGCTGGATGAGAATCCCCGCGCCTGCCTTGTATTTTTCTGGAAAGAGGTAGAACGTCAGGTACGTATAATGGGACTGATAGAAAAAGTTACTGCTGAAGAAAGCGACGAATATTTTAATAGCCGCCCGGAGGGCAGTCGTATAGGCGCTATGGTATCCCCGCAAAGCCAGGTGATCGAGAGCCGGCAATGGCTGGAACAACATTTTGCTGAAACCAGCCAGCAACTTTCAGGCAAGAGCATTGAACGGCCGGCACACTGGGGAGGCTATTGTGTAAAGCCCGCGATCATTGAATTCTGGCAGGGGCGCTCAAGCCGCCTGCACGACAGACTGCAATATTCCCTGACGGATGAAGGCAGCTGGAAAATTGAAAGATTAGCTCCTTAATATCAACGTAAATAACACGGATTTTAAACACGAATTTCACGAATGAAATGAGAATAATTCGTGTAATTCGTGCCGATAATTCGCGTTTATTAACTGCTCTTTTTTGGAGCTGCCTTCTTTGGATTAGCAGGTCTGCTTTTACCAAATGAGCCCTTAAAGATTTTTCCTTTCTTGGTTTTTTTATCTCCTCTTCCCATGATTATAAATTTTAGGCATGCAAGATAAGCGAAAAACAAAAGCCCCTTGCAAAATTGAAGGGGCCTGAATGCGGTAAGTAAGTACTGCAATTACAATTTGCCAGACAATTCTTTTCCTGCTTTGAAGCGGGCTACTTTCTTTGCTTTGATTTTGATAACAGCACCAGTCTGTGGGTTACGGCCGTTGCGTGCGGCTCTTTTTGAAACCGAAAAAGTACCGAAGCCAACCAGCGTTACCTTGCCACCACCTTTCAGTGTTTTTGTCACTGCTTCCACAAAAGAATCCAGTGCAGTGTTGGCTTGTGTTTTGGTAATGCCTGCATCATCGGCAATTTTCGCAATTAATTCAGCTTTGTTCATAGTGTGAAATTTTTTAAATTATAAGCAGGAACAAATTTAGAAGGTTTTTGAGACAAGCAAAATTTTTTTGTTGCTTCTAAATGTTTTATTTATTCGCTGTAAGTCAGATGGGGCAAGGATTTTAGCCGATTGAGCTAAAAAGAGAAATATATCTTCTTAAAGTTAATCCGTTGAAAGCCTTGATGGACAAGCGTTTCAGCGTGATGCTCTCAAATCCGCGCCAGCAAAGGCTTTCATGGAATTTACAATATTTTTAAAACAAGATTAAAAAAGAATTATTATCCACATTTAGTTGATAACCTCCATTATGGTACTGAAAGCAATGAAGCTATTTCCCCAGCGCTTAAATCCTTTCTCACGCAATTCTTTTGCGTGCTCATCAAGATACCTGTCAATATTCTGCTGAGTCTCCGCATAATATTGCGTAGCATAAGTTACACTATCCAATTCCTCTGCATCTACCAGTTTTACCAGCTGATATTTTACAAAGCAACCTGATTGAAATACTTGCGGTATATGCTCGTCATGCAACCATTTAAGCCATTCTTCAGCTATGTTTCGGTCAACCTTTGACGTTACATTGTAAATGATCATGATTTAAGGAGCGATTTTTCGATTTTAGTATTTACCCACTCGCTACTTACTACTTCCCACTGCTCTTCACTTCACATACTTAACTCCATATAAACCGGGCAATGGTCGCTGTGCTTCACATCAGGATATATTTCTGCGTCTTTTACGCGTGCTTTCAGGGGTTCAGTTACGTTAATGTAATCTATTCTCCATCCTTTATTCTGTGCCCGCACAGTGGGGAAGCGCTGGCTCCACCAGCTGTAGCGATGTGGTTGCGGGTGTACCAGGCGAAATGCATCTACCCATCCATGAGAAAAGAACTTGTCCATCCACGCCCTTTCATCAGGCAAAAAACCGGAGGTGGTTTTGTTGCCCACCGGATTATGAATATCTATTTCCTTATGCGCAATGTTGTAGTCGCCGCATAAAACAAGGTTCGGATGTTTTGATTTGATGGATTCCAGGAAGTCATGGAACTCATTTAGCCAGCCGTATTTGAAGGTTTGCCTGATATCGCCGGTTGTTCCTGATGGAAAGTATGCGTTGATGAGCCGTACATCGCCAAAATCCAGTTGCAGTATGCGCCCTTCATCTATATTACAGCTGTAGCCGTTGCCATACTCAACATTATCTGGTTTTATTTTGGTGAACACCGCTACGCCGCTGTAGCCTTTTTTAACGGCAGACTGCCAGTAATCGTAATAGCCCAGATCTGCAAAGAGCTGATGATTCACCTGGTCTTTGGTTGCCTTAGTTTCCTGGATGCAAACCACATCGGCAGGGTCTGTTTTAAGCCATTCGATAAAACCTTTGTTCATGGCCGACCTGATGCCGTTGACATTGTAACTGATGATGCGCATAGCAAGATGAGGTAGTTTTAAGTTACGGGCTATAAGTTATGAGTTACGGAGGTTTCTCAGCGTAACTCATAACCCATAACTCGTAACTTCCCTGTCCGAAAGTAAAATAATTTTCAATCTGTCAGCATGGCAACAACTGAACCTATCATTCCATCGAAGCAACCGGTTTACCTGGAAGGGCCTAAAAGCAGGGGATTCGAACTTGCGTTTGCTTATCGCGTATTCAAACAATTCATTAAAGGATTTCGCACATTGCATTTTGTAGGGCCTTGCATAACCGTGTTTGGCTCTGCCCGTTTTAAAGAAGACCACGTATATTACCAGGCCGCACGTGAGTTTGGCAAGCGCATAGCCGCAACAGGATTTACTACCATGACCGGCGGCGGACCAGGCACCATGGAGGCGGCAAACCGCGGAGCTTTCGAGAGCAAAGGCCCATCAGTAGGTTGTAACATTCAATTGCCATTTGAGCAAATGCCCAACCCTTACCTGCATAAGTCAATCACCTTCGAGCATTTTTTTGTGAGAAAGGTGATGCTGATAAAATATTCCTATGCTTTCATCATTCTTCCCGGTGGCTTTGGCACCATGGATGAATTTTTTGAAACACTTACGCTGGTGCAAACCAACAGCATCACACAATTCCCGATCGTACTGTATGGAAAAGAATATTATCAGGAACTCTGGGAGTATCTTGAATACATGGCGCAGCATGGAACTATCAATCGTGAAGACCTTTCATTGGTGAAACTAACAGACAGTATAGATGAAGCAATGGAGCATATTCTTTCTTACATCAGGAAAAACTATAAGGTAAAACCTCGCAGAAGCAGGTTGTGGTTGCTGGAGAAAAGATAATCTTTCTAATCAAGTATTGGTCGCAGCCACCTCGTTGCTTCCTCCATCGGCATGCCCTTTCGCTTTACATAATCGTCCAGTTGGTCCTGCTGAATTTTTCCAATGCCGAAATACTGACTCTTCGGATGGCTGAAATACCAGCCGCATACAGAAGCTGCGGGATACATGGCCAGGGATTCTGTCAATTGAATTCCTGTATTTTCTTCGGCATTCAATAATTTGAACAGCTTGTATTTTTCAGTATGGTCAGGGCAGGCAGGATAACCTGGTGCAGGACGTATGCCTGAATATTTTTCCTGGATCAGGTCTTCATTGCTAAGCTTTTCATTGCTTGCATAGCCCCAGTATTCTTTACGCACTTTTGCGTGAAGCAGTTCTGCAAATGCTTCTGCAAGCCTGTCTGCCAGGGCCTGCAGCATGATCTTGTTGTAATCATCATGCTGGTCCATAAAACGCTTGAGATGGGGTTCAATGCCATGAATGGTTACTGCAAAAGCGCCGATAGAATCTGTGGCTTCGCCGGTTACCAGTGCAGGCTTTATAAAATCTGCCAGGCTGAAGTTTGGTTGCCCCTTTACTTTTTTCGATTGCTGGCGCAGAAACTCCAGGTTGGTCTTTTTTGAATCGTGTTGGACAGTCACAGTGTCTTTTCCATCGCTTGCGGCGGTCCAGAAACCAATGGCGCCCCGTGCCTGCAGCCATTTTTCATCAATGATGGTTTGCAGCAATGCCTTTGCGTCATTGTACAATTTCGTGGCTTCCTTTCCGATCTTTTCATCGGTAAGTATTTGCGGAAAACGTCCGCCCATTTCCCATGCTATGAAGAACGGCGCCCAATCAATGTATGTTGCAATTTCACCGAGATCGTAATCATTGAAAGCTTTTGGTCCGTGAAAGCCGGGCGTTGGTGGAGTATAGCCGTTCCAGTCAATGGCCATTTTATTGAACTGCGCTTCCGCGAAAGTAATGTACTGCTTACCAGATTTTTTATTTCCAAAGTCCTCGCGCAGCTTATCGTACTCTGTTTGTACGTTTTGCAGGTAAGCAGGCTTTTGTTCATTGCTAAGAAGGCTGCCCGCGACAGTAACACTGCGCGATGCATCCAGCACATGCACCACGCCATGATCATATTGCGGAGCAATTTTAACCGCGGTATGCATGCGCGAAGTGGTGGCGCCGCCAATAAGAAGCGGAGTGGTAAAACCCCGTCGCTTCATTTCGTGCGCTACGTGCACCATCTCGTCTAATGAAGGTGTAATAAGTCCGCTAAGGCCAATAAGGTCTACCTTTTCTTTTATTGCAGTCTCCAGTATTTTATCTGCGGGCACCATCACGCCCAGGTCGATAATATCATATCCATTGCAACCAAGTACAACACCTACGATGTTCTTGCCTATATCGTGCACATCTCCTTTAACAGTTGCCAGCAGAATTTTAGCTGCGCCTGCGCCTTCTTCATTCACTGTTCCCGCAGCCTCGTGCGCAAGCCTTCTTAGTTCTTTTTCTTTTTCAATAAAAGGAGTGAGCACCGCCACTGACTTTTTCATCACCCGCGCACTTTTTACTACTTGCGGCAGGAACATTTTGCCGCTGCCGAAAAGATCGCCTACTACGTTCATACCGTCCATCAACGGGCCTTCTATCACATCAAGTGGTTTGGGATACTTCTGGCGTGCTTCTTCGGTATCTGCATCAATAAAATCTGTAATGCCATTTACCAGTGAATGTTTCAATCTTTCTTCTACGCTGGTATTCCTCCAGGCATCGTCCTTTTTTTCTCCTTCTTTTCCCTTTGCTTTTACGGTTTCTGCAAAGTTCACCAGGCGTTCAGTTGAATCCGGCCTGCGGTTGAGGATCACATCTTCGCACAATTCTCTTAAATGTGGTTCAATTTCATCGTACACCACCAGCTGTCCGGCGTTCACAATGCCCATGTCCATACCAGCTTTAATGGCATGGAAAAGAAATACACTGTGCATGGCTTCGCGAACATGATCATTACCCCTGAATGAGAAAGAAATATTACTAACGCCGCCGCTAATTTTGGCGAGCGGCATTTTTTGTTTGATCTGGCGTGTAGCCTCAATAAAATCAATAGCGTAATTATTGTGCTCTTCTATACCTGTTGCTACCGCAAAGATGTTAGGATCGAAAATGATGTCCTGCGGATCATAACCTACTTCCTGTGTTAAGATATTGTACGCTTTTTCACAGATATCAACGCGTCTTTGAAGTGTATCAGCCTGTCCCAGTTCATCAAACGCCATTACAATAGCAGAAGCGCCATAGCTCTGGCAAATGATCGCCTGTTCAATGAATTTTTCTACTCCTTCCTTCATGGAAATGGAATTCACAACGCACTTGCCCTGCACACACTTTAAACCAGCTTCGATAATGGAGAATTTCGAAGAGTCTATCATGATGGGAATCTTCGAAATGTCTGGCTCGCTCTGCAGGAGATTAAGGAAGGTAGTCATGGCTTTTTCGCCATCCAGCAG
>JBAVMD010000798.1:0-2667 GCA_049689695.1 Chitinophagaceae bacterium
GGGCAAACGAGTTTGTGATAATTGTGGACATTCTAAAGATACCGCAGGAGGATTTACTTGTGCCAAAGGTCACTTCATTTGCCATTCATGCGGGAAATATCATATTCATTGCCCTCTTTGCGGAAAAGCCCTCAGGTAATCTAGGAAGAGTTCTTATTAAAGTACTACCGAATTTATCTGAAACACCATTGAACCTTATCATTATGGAAATAAATTTTGATGTCGCGATTGAGATACTTGAAATTACAAACGTAAATAACTTAAAAATTGATGATATCCCGGATATCGAGAAAAAGGCTAAAAAAAGATGGCACCCTGACAGAGTTGCACATCTGAATGATCCAATGCTAACAGAGGAATACACGGAAAAATATCAAAAACTTGAACAGGCTTGTCAATTGCTATCCTCTTTTTTAAAGGGAGAATATCATATTGGGGAGCCATTCACCCAAAAGGATAACAGGGTTTACGAGGAGCCGGAAGATGTAATTCGAAAAAATGCTCAAAATATCCAAGAAACAATTAGAGGATTATGGAATGTTAATAGGGAAAAAAAATATAAATGGTCTGAAAAAGAAGTTCTTCTGAGTGATGGGTTTAAATTAAAAAATTTGTTAAGCGAAGATTTTAAAGAAGATATTGCCATGCTTTCTATTATTTCTTTTTTTTACGGCATAATAAGCTTTGGGTTATTGACACTCGTTGGATTTATGATTAACCCTGGGTTGGGAATACTAATTGAACTAATCTGGGCTGCGCAAGCTTTATCCTGCATCTTAGGATTTTTACCTTTATCCAGATTATGGCTGCCGCAAAGTATTCAGCCTATCATTATTTGGTTTATAAATTTTGGGCTGGGGGTTTATAATTGGGCGGAAGAGCAAGCCCAAAATTCCAGCAATTCCTGGATTATATTGTTGGTTAGAATTCCTGTTCTCTTTGCAAAAGTGATCAAGTATATATTTCTATTCCCCTTATATGAAATAACTAAAGCAATAGTCGGAGATAAGGTTTTAGGAGTTGTCAACCGTAAGGTCGATTACTATGCTGAAGCGGCAGAATGGTATATTGACGACTTAATACTTCTTGATCCAAATGACATGACTACAGAAGAACTTTTCCATCTATCATATATCTATTCAGAATTATCTGATGTAAAGTCAAAAACATAATCTAAAATTATTTTGCAATGGAAAACTCAAACGAGCAAATTACAAGCACTATTGAAGAAAGATCTGCAAATTCAACAATTAGAATTGCTGAAGGCACTAACTCCATTTTGATGGCGGGGCGTATCTGTTTTATGTGTGACAGGATGTCGTTTGACAATTGCAAAAGATGTGGTAAGCCGGCTTGCAAAACCCATGGCAGATTGATAGGCGACGATTTCTTTTGTATAAAATGTCTATAGGTAGCAAATCGTAAAAATAAATCAGCAAAGAGCATTTTATAAACCAAAAACTATTATTATGAAACTACACATCAACAAAGAAAAAATTGAAGAAAAGGGCTTTTTGGGTATGGGCAAGACCAAGTCTTGGTGGGTTGTGAAAGTTAATTTTGAACTCAATGATGAAGAACGAAAAGCGTTAAAGGAAAATAGAAAATTACTCGATTATGTTCCTATTGAACATCATTGGACAAGTAAAAACCTTCCTCAAAATAATACCATAAGATCTCTTACAGGAACTGTGGGGGCTAGTTATTGCGCAGATAATAATGCAGAATTAATTTCACTGGAAAATGTCATTACCGAAGTTGCAAGGAAATTCAAGGAGCATCTATTATCACTGTCACAAGCAAAGGGCGGTTCTTCCACAGTTGAATTATAAAACAATTACTATAGCGACTTTGAAAAGCCATTGACATTTTGAGATAAATGAAAAGGTGTGCTATCTGTCTTTAAATGTAATTGAACCCCACTTTAATAAAAAGTTGGCAATATTTTGTTGGTGGACAAATTTCGTTCCTTTGAAGGCCTCGTTGATACCTGATTAAGCGAATGTCAGGTAATCTGCTAAATACTATAATCAATTGTCGGCACATTAATCACTCAAAATAAATCACATGGCAAAAGGTTATCGTTTTGACGACACCCCTCCAGCGAAAGGACAAAAAATATCGGTCTTTGAAAGTTTACAAGCTTGCACGATTTTTAAAAGATATGCCCAACAATGGAAGATTGCCTGGACATAAAATCTATGAAGTGATTGGAGAGTGGCATCGTGGGTCGTCTGAATATCCGGACGGTTTTACGATTATCGTTCAATCTAGTTCCGTAGTTAGAAGCCTATAACAACCTGATACAAATACAGCATTTTGAACAATTTGGTTACATAACAGTCCGCAAACTAGTTCTATAGATTATTGACTATCAAAAATTAAAAGCAATGCAGGAGATTATTATACCAAGTGATGGCATTCTGTATAAAACAGAAGATGGAAAAGCCGTTTTGGAAATATCATGCGTGAATGATACTACGTCGTTTTCGCTTTTTAGCAAAACGGGAAAGTCCAAAATATTGTTGGTTTGCAATGATACTGAAAGCGGACTATTAATAGGAAATGGGAATCAAAATATTACTCTATCAGTTAATATGGAAACAAATGAGCTTAGGTTCACAAATGAAAATGGAAAAGTTACCCATTTAATACACACGACAGAGG
>JBAVMD010000799.1:0-1862 GCA_049689695.1 Chitinophagaceae bacterium
CTAAGTTACCAGCCCCTGGCATCATCATCGCCGCGTTTATCGGCGACGGCCTCTATTTTTCCATCAGGGTAGATCTTTATTACTTCTGTTCTTCCTATCTGACCCCTTGAATTTATCGTATACCCGATCTGCTTTAACCTTACTGTAATGTTCTCGGGGAAATCTCTTTCGAGATAAAGTTCATCCGGCAGCCATTGATGATGGAATTTCGGTTTATTGACCGCCTCTTCTGCCGTAAGCTCAAAGTCAAGGATGTTTACCAATGTTTGAAATACCGAAGTAGGAATGGTAGTGCCGCCCGGCGTGCCTACTACCAGGTAAGGCTTATTGTTCTTAAGCACGATGGTAGGGGTCATAGAGCTCAGCATTCGTTTACCCGGCTCGATGGCATTGGCTTCGGCGCCAACCGCGCCATACATATTGGGAACACCGGGTTTGACACTGAAATCGTCCATCTCATTGTTCAATAAAAAACCAGCTCCGCCCACTACTGTTCTGCTGCCATAACCGCCGTTGAGCGTAGTGGTAACAGCTACTGCATTCCCGCTTTTATCGTACACGCTCAGATGCGTTGTTTCTTCGCTTTCGGGAATAATGCCTGCCTGCACATCTTTGCTGTTGCCGGCTTTATCGGGAACGTAATCTTTCATGCGGGCCTTTGCATATTCCTTGCTGATAAGCTGCTTCACGGGCACTTTGTAAAAATCAACATCGCCCAGGTATTTTGCGCGGTCTGCGTATGCCCGGCGTTCTACTTCTGTCATCAGTTGAACTGCCTGTAAGGAATGAAACCCATATTGCTTAAGCGGCTCGTTCTCTACCATTTTAAGCATTTGCGGCAAAAGAATGCCGCCGCTGCTGGGCAAAGGCATGGTCACGATCTTATACCCTTTGTAATCAACTTGAATAGGCGTGCGCCATTTTGCCTGGTATTGCTTCAGATCGTTCAGCGTAATGATACCATTGCCTCTTTTCATTTCAGCAACTATCAGCTCCGCTGTTTTTCCTTCATAGAATCCTTTTTGTCCATTGTCGCGAATGCGCTTAAGTGTATTGGCCAGGTCTTTCTGCACCAGTGTATCGCCTGCTTTCCAGGCCGTTGCTTTTACAAATACGGGTTGAACGGTGTTGTATTTTTTAAATTCATCCTGGGTGCCATTCAGGCCCCTGGCCTCGGCCGCGGTGATCACGAATCCTTTTTCTGCCAGGTCGATGGCTGGCTGGATGAGTTTTTTGAAAGGAAGCTTTGCATATTTCATAGAGGCAAACAGGCCGGCAACGGTACCGGGTACTCCCGCAGCAAGATGGCCGTTCTGGCTTTTTTCTGTAAGCGCCTCGCCTTTATTGTCGAGGTACATATCGCGGCTTGCACTGGCGGGGGCTTTCTCACGATAGTCTAAAGAAACCACCTGGCCGTTCTGCAGGCGTGCCACCATAAAACCGCCTCCGCCAAGATTGCCGGCTCCGGGGTATACCACGGCCAGTGCAAGTTGTGTGGCTATGGCTGCATCAATGGCATTGCCTCCTTGTTTCAAAACATCGAGGCCTGCCTTGCTGGCCAATGGATGGGCGGAGACTACTGCGCCATTGCGGGTTTCAGTTTTCTTCTGAATGGAATAACTATAGGCACTGGTCTTTTGAGCAACTGCCTCTTTTGCAACGCAAACAATCAATAACAACCACAGGAAACGGGACATGGTGAAGTGTTTGCGATAAAATTAAACCAAAAGTTGGAGGTTGGAAGTTTGAAGTTGGAGGTTCTTAGAAATTGTGAATTCATGTTTGGTAAGCATAAGGGAACGCGGGTTATCAGGATCTTTTAGGATTTATTAGGATGGTGCGTAAACATTTGAGCGCCTATC
>JBAVMD010000800.1:0-4894 GCA_049689695.1 Chitinophagaceae bacterium
CGCAACTGCCGTCCGGCACCGCGCGTTTGCCCATTCATAAAAAAGTGCAGCGATTGCTTGCACAAAGAAAAGAAGAGATCAGCAGTGGGATTGACGGCGATGCACAATCGATACGCAAAACCTTGTCAGAACTGAAAACTATTACAGACCAGTTTCAGCTTATTTATGCAAACGTTACTGACCAGGTGAAGATATTGTTCAAGCTAAAGCGCTGAATCACTACGCCCATTTTTCCAATTCGTCTACGAGGCAATTTACCAGGTTACCATGTCCTTCCGGAAAACTTGTCCAATGCCCGGGATATTTCCATAACAAAAAAACTCCCGGAAAATTATTTCTGTTACCTGTGAATTTTTTAAGCGTAGCCTGAAAAAAATTACTGTTTACTTTCTGTATGTCGTACATCCCTACTTCGTGGGCCTCGGTTGAGGGGGAGCAAAGAACTATCATAGCCATTTAGCATTTAAATCTTAAAACTTCTTTGAAGCTTAGGTTGGAGGGAACCAGCTATACTTCTTATAATTAAAGTTCAAAATTTTATGCCAGCCATGCGTATACGAAAAAAGGTCATTAGGTCAGAAGGTCATTAAGTCAATTGGTCAATAATAAATTATCAATGACCCAATGACTTAATGACCTTCTGACCTAATGACCTAATGACCTAATGACCTAATGACCTAATGACTAGTGACTAGTGACTAATGACTTTAGCCTAAGTAATTTACCCCGCTAAGAATTAATTAAGTGTAGCCCGCTGATCATTGCGGTTATTTCCAAAGAGCAACTGTACAACCTTATGCAGGGGTTCAGTAGTATGCTCTTTCATATAAGTAATTATGCTATCAACTGTTATAGCCGCCTGTTCCCTGGTCATACCGGTATTGGACATGATCAGAAAAATAATATCGCTTACTGACGACGTGGTTATCTCCGGCTTCTTCTTCACAATAACTCCTTTTTAGAGAAGTATAAGAGAAAAACAATGCCAGAGTGCGGACTTTGCAAAAACTGCTAATAAGACTGCGCCAGGAGCAGAAGTAATGGGGATGTGTTGATTTTTTTCAGCACACGAAGGTGTTTTTTCCACAAGGTGCGCCTAACCTTTAACTGAAAGATGCTTTTCGATTTCTGCAAGTACGTTTGTAAGCAATGCCGACGGGGCTGCATGGCCAGAAGTCTGGATCAATTTATTCCCTACGTCACGCAGCACCATTGTTTGCGGAACGCCATCGCTCAGTTTATTGGAAAGAATGACTACCTGGTATTCTGCCGGCGACATGTGTGACCTGTGTACGTTAGCACAATAGAAATACCCTTCGTACATGAATCCAATCATAAAATTTTTACTCATAACCGCTGCTTGTAATACAATTGTAGCCATGGGTCGGGAATTTATCCTGGGGGGAATGCAGCAGCAAAATAAATAAGAACCCGTAGAAAGGAAAGTGCAGCGTCTACCGATAACCAGTTTTTAACATGATATAGATGACACCCCTCCCAAAAAAGGATGTCATCTATCTGTCATGCCTATTTCTTTAACTCCTGCAGTATGGTTTCCACTGCTTTATCCAGTTGCGGATCATTACCGTTTACCCTATCGAGAAATGTATTTTGTACATATATGTCTGGCTTCACACCTTCCTTTTCTATGTTCTTTCCGTCAAGTGTATAACATCCCCATGACGGCAGGCGATAGAAAGATCCATCCACCAATCCTTTACCTGATGTAAAGATGATCCACCGGTAAGTTTCCGTTCCAATGATCTTACCCAATTTCAATTGCCTGAAACCGGTAGCGGTCATTTCCGCATCGCTGAGCGATTGCTCGTTTATCAGTAATACGATGGGCTTATCGCTCGGGGAAAAATTAGATTGAGGAGTAAGCTGTCCTTCCCGGTATTTCCATTGCAGGTAACTTTTCTGTGCAAGAAAACGAAGCACATCATCGTGCACATTGCCTCCCGTATTGTAGCGAAGGTCGAGTATCAGCGCATCGCGGCTACCCAGTTGCTTTGTCATATCTACCAGGAAATTTTCCAGCTCCTGCTGCCCCATATTCTTCATGTAGCCGTATGCAATACGGTTGTTGCTTTTTTCATATACATGCTGCCGGTTATTGTCTATCCATTCATCGTACAGGTTTGATGAAAGCACAAAGGAATTCTGCGGATGCAGCTTCACTTCCACTTCCTGGCCGGCACGATTGAAGGTGAGCACAATTTCCCTGTCAAGCGAGGGGCGTGTGAAATATAAGTTACGGTCCATTTTATTATTTACCGCTTCGCCATTCACCTTCACCAGTACATCGCCGGGCCTTACATTAATGCCTTTGCGGTCTGCATTGCTTTTCTTTACAATGTATTTCACTTTATAGGGATCGCTATCCTCGTACATAATGCCTGTCTCCATGGTCACAGAGCTGAGGCGTATCGTTTCATCATCACCAAATGTATTAAAGCCCATGTGCGATGAGTTAAGCTCTCCAAGCATATCGTTCAGCATTAACCGAAGATCGGCGCGGGTGTTCACCCTCGGAACATATTGCCTGTAGTATTCGCGGATTTTTTTCCAGTTAACTCCGTGGAACTTATCGTCATAAAAATTCTCTTCTACGTTGGCCCATGTTTCATCGAATATCTGGTCGAATTCCTGTGCCAGGTTTCGCCTGAACGTATGTGCCAGCTCTATTTTCTCTACCTTATTCTGATCCAAGTTTAGCTTGTAAAGGCTTCCGGCAGACAGGAGATAATATTTATCCGCCACATCCACCAATTGAAATCCGGAGAAATTGATCCCTTCGATTTTTTCTGTTTTTGGCGCATCAAACAGATCGAGCGTTGTTTTCCACAAACCGGCAAGGCCCTGCACATGATCTGAGTTATACAGCAACATGGTCTTATCACCCTTTTGCAGTACGTAAGGATTGTTCTGCGTTCCAAAGTTGGGCGTAATGCGTTCTATGCGGTCCATGATGCCGGATGCATCTACCATGATGGTACTGTCTTTCTTTGTTGAATCTTTGCGGAACAATTCACGAAATTTATCCATGCGATAGGCATCGTCAAATTTCTCCAGCGGCATACGATAGATGCGTGCATTCTGCAATCCATAAGGATAAGAAGGCCTGAGGCGATTGGATACAAAATAAATATACCTTCCATCGGGGCTCCAGTAAGGCGATGTTTCTGTTATGCCTGTATTGGTAAGATTGATGGTTTTTGAGGTCTTCAGGTTATGAATGAAAATATCGTCTTCAAAATTGCGCTTGGCAGTAAAGAAAACGTATTCATCGTTCGGAGAAAATCCCGGCTCGGCATTTTGTATTCCCCAGATCTCATCTTTTGCAATGGTCTTGCTTTCAAAAGTTTTGCAATCCAGTACGCGCACTTCATCGCGGCCGCTGATGTATACCGCCTTTGTACGCGCTTTGTTCAAAGTAATATCGCGGTTGTTGCGTTTGTCGTTCGTGAGTTGCTTTACACTGCCGGAGCCATCGCCCGCAATAGTGAACCAATTCTGATAGCCTTCTACGGTTTGGCAGAACAGCAACGTCTTATTGTCTGCCAGCCATTTTACTTCCTGGGCACGCTCTGCATTTCCTTTCTTTACCTGCTGAATGAATTTGCCTTCCAGGTCGCTTACAAAAATCTCCCCGCGGGAAATGAAGGCCATCTTCTTTCCATCAGGCGCCACATCAAAATAACTGATAAGATTATTCAGATTGAAATTCTGCAACTGAGGCAGCACATTGTTACGCACCAGCTTCAGGCTGATCTTAGCAGTATTCTTAGATGCCACATCGTATAAGTAAAGCTGGTAATCTTTTTCGAAAACTACTTTGGTGCCGTTGGCTGCAACAGCCGGGCGTTTGATAGAAGAAGTGAAGCTGGTGAGCTGTGCTTTTTTATTTCCATCGAAAGTATAAAGATTGTATTCGCCGTTAGCTTCGTCTGATACAAAATAAACCTTGCCGCCCTTATCGATAGTAGCCCACATATCTTTCCCGATGTAGTCAGTATACTTTTTGTAAGCTTTTGTTGACGGGTTGTAAGATTGTATATCAGGATTGAAAGCGCCTTTATAACCTTTGCGTTGCGCGAAGCTTTTGCTCTCCCAGGTATCGTTGAAAAATATTTGTCCGTCAGGATGCTCTGCAATGTTGTGCACTGTATTAAAATAATTCCAGAACAGGCGGGTAGGTGTACCACCATTTACGTTTACTGTATATCCTGAATAAGCATTGTATCTGCCGGATGTAAAATAAATGGTCTTTGAATCCCAGCTCCATCCTTCTACTTCGTCAGCTGCATCATGAAAAGTGAGCTGGCGGATGTCGCCGCCGTCTACGGGCATTACGTATACATCCGGGTTACCAAACTGGCGGCCGGTAAAGGCTATCCATTTGCCATCGGGCGATACGCGGGCATTGGTCTCGTATCCCTGCATGGCCGTGAGGCGAACGGCCTGGCCGTCTTTTACGGATGCTTTCCAGAGATCGCCCTCGTAACTAAAGATCACTGAATTGCCGTCGGGCGAAAGTGCGGGGTAAGTTGCAAACCAGGCATCGTTATCCTGCGCTGAGGCAATAGAGAACAATGTACAGCTCATCAGAGCGAACAGGAAGCTTCTCATTGGGGTGTTTGTTTATTAGTTTATTGGTTTACTGGTTTATCAGTAAGCGTCGAAAATATATGAAAAGTGGAAATTGAATAGCAAGAATTGGAGGAGTGGTGACAGGTTTTTTTTACCGCGGTAGTGCATTTCACGCAAAGACGCAGAGGAAGACGCAGAGGCGCAAGAGGCTTCGCCTTTTTTAATCACGAGTTCTCTAATTCTAAAAAAGGCGAAGCCTCTCTTTGCGTCTCTGCGTCTTCCTCTGCGTCTTTGCGTGAAA
>JBAVMD010000801.1:0-7515 GCA_049689695.1 Chitinophagaceae bacterium
TCCGTCAGGAGACCAATGAAGTATCGATGTTATACTAGTGTATACTCCAGCTAGTATTTTTTCTTGTTGTAGCACTATATCCCATATCCTCACTGTTCCATCTTGCGAGCTTGATGCCAGTAAGTCACCAGTTGGGGAAAATACCAATTCGTTAATGCTCTTTTTATGTCCCTTTAGACTAAATAATATAATACCGTCTGTGGCACTTATAATTTTGATATAGGAATCAATAGCTATCGCTAATGTATCATTAATTGGATTCCAGGAAACCCATCTAATCTTTTCAGGTCCTTCAGTTCTGAAAATGATTCTGCTTATTCCCGTTTCAATATTGTGTAGTGTAATAATATTAGAAGATTGCGATGCAAGTTGTTTACCATCTGGGGACCATGAAATATTTCCGATAATATTTTCCTCTTCTTGAGAGATATACTGCAAGATTATTCCGGGAGATGTTTCGGTTTCGATTTGGCTGTCTTCTAATCTTAGCGCTTTTTTTTGATTAGATTTCAACATAAAATCTAAAATTTATTCAGGTTAGCCATTTTCTATTGAATGCTCTTGTTGTTATATTTATTATGGAAACACGTAGTAGCACGACGTTGGTAAGATAGATTATTTTAATCTTTTTTTTACCAGAAAAACACCCAATTTGCTATAGCATTGGCGATTATTTGAAAACATTTACCGACAAATCCTGCTCGAGGACGCCCTAGTGGGCAAGAGGCCTTACCTTTTAAAGGTATAAATTCTCACTAATGCAAAAGGCGAAGCCTCTAAGACAATGGCTCTGGCCTTGGCGCACCGCCCGCAGGTTTTGACTTATCATCAGGAAGCGGAATGAATTCTTTGTTGTCGTTGGGTGGTAGAATGATCCTGCCTTGTTTCCAATCTTCTTTCGCTTGCTCGATGCGTTCTTTGCGGGAAGAAACAAAATTCCACCAGATAAAACGATCGCCTAAAGGCTCACCGCCCAAAAGCATCAGTGTAGTATTTTCTTTAGCAAGGATCATCGGGTCAGCGCCTTTGGTGAATACCAGCATCTGTCCCGCGTCGTATGCAGTTCCTGATACTTCTATGCTTCCCTTTACAATATAAAAGCCTCTTTCGGAATGTTCTTTGGGAAGTGCAAATGTTGCGCCTTGCTGTAAAACTACATGGATATAAAATAATGGTGATGCAGTTTTCACATTGTTCTGCAATCCGTACGCAGTGCCGGCTATTAATCGCATCCAAACACCTTTGTCTGTAAACACAGGTAATTGTTCAGGCGTATAATTATTGAAAGATGGTGAAGCCTCTTCATCTTTTTCTGGAAGCGCTACCCAGGTTTGTATCATCTCTAATCCGCCCGAAAGTGCAGAAGGGTCTTCAAATCTTTCTGAATGCGCAATGCCGCTGCCGGCTGTCATCCAGTTAACTTCTCCTGGACGAATTATCTGCTCTACACCCAGGCTATCGCGGTGCGTTACCTGCCCGCCAAATAAATAGCTAACTGTTGAAAGCCCGATGTGCGGATGCGGGAGTACATCAAGGTCGGATGGTTGTGAAGGTATGTTCGCAATGGGCCCGGCATGGTCCATAAATATGAAAGGTCCAACCATTCTGCGGAGCCGGAAGGGGAGAATGCGCTTTACTTTCATTTCCTGGCTGATGGCTGCTTCTCTGGCCTGGATTACGATATCGAGCATAGTGGAGTGTTTAGTGTTGTTTATTGGGCAAGAGGCTTCGCCTTTTGAAAGTTGAAGTTCTTACGCAAGAGGCTTCGCCTTTTTCATGACTGAAAACTTGGGAGTGCAAAAGGCGAAGCCTCATTGCTGCGGCTGATCGATCATCAAAGCCGGCACCTCTTTCTTCGCCAATCCGCGTTGCACATTATTCAATTCCTCAAACGTTTTTCCATCTTCATAACCTACCGAAACATATACTGATAAATTCTGCTCGGCCACGCCTTTGAATGTGCCTTTGCTGGGAGTGCAATCATTAAAATTTCTTCCTACCGCCAGCTTCACATGCTTATTGGTGACCCATACATTATTGGTAGGATCTGTTCCCGCCCAGCCATAACCCGGTATCCATGCTTCTACCCATGCATGCGTAGCGCCTTCGCCGCGCATGCCATTCTTATTCGGACAAATATAGCCGCTCACATACCTGCTGGGGATTTCCATGGTGCGCAATATCTGCAGCATCAGGTGCGCGAAGTCCTGGCACACGCCGCCTTTGTGTTCCAGTATTTCGTCAACAGTTGTTTCAATGGTAGTAATGCCTTTAGTGTACTGGAAGTTGTCGAAAATATATCCGCAGCACGCTTCTACCGTTGCCGCAATGCTGTTAGATGATTTGTATATTGAAGAAACGATCTCTGTAATTGCCTTGCGCGCATCGATCCTGTCTGGCTTGGCCAGTTCCAGCATGTTCAGATTAGAATCTACTTCTTCTTTTAACTGGTTGAAACCCGTTTCGTAATTCATCTCTATTTCAGATGGCATGGTAGTGCGCACGATCAGCTTATTCTCTATCACCATTTCCTGGTGCGGGTATACAAGATTGAAGGTTCCTGTGTTATTGCCCCAGTAATCAGAAAAAGTATGCACCGGAGGATGCCCGGTGATCACCAGGTTTTGCTGAAGCACTTCCTGCTCGTCACAATGATAAGGGAGTATCCTGATCTCGTTCACGCTCTCTTTTACCTGGCGGTCGTACTCGTACTTTGTAATATGATGTATTTTAAAAACAGGCATAATGATCAGGAATAAGAGAAATAATATTTACCAAGCTGCGTGCCGAATTCTGAAAGCTCAAACTGTACCTGCTGCAAAAATTGCCGCAGTGAAGCAAGGCTCATTCCCTGCGGGTCCATATACCGCACTTTGCTGTACAACCTCCCGAAACTACGGATCAGCTCTTGATTCTGATCTTCATGGATCGTCATAATGTGTTCAAGGTAATAGTTTATTCTTATCAGCGAATAGATCACGGACCGGGTAAAGTTTTCATTCAACGTTACCTGGTGCAGCACATTGCTGGTATGCTCCGAACTGCGGTAAGTTTTTAAATGCATTTCGTAACCTGACAATGCAAGCAGGAGGTAACGCCATTGAAGGATATCGTTCAGGCTTCCTTCTCTTTGCGACATCAGTTCCAACTGCTTGTTGCAAATAGCGATCGTTTGCATGCAACGCTCAATGAATTTTCCGAGGTTCATGAAGTTCCATCCTAATCCGCGGGACATTGTATTGTCTGTAATGCCCGTAAAAAGCGCCGTATATTTTGAAAAAGCTTCAATTGCTTTGATGGCCTGGTCTGTGTTCAATTTTGATGAAAGCGATGGCTGATTGGTGAGATGATACATCTGGTTCACCACCTCCCACACTTCTTTGGTGATATGGTCCTGCGCGCCTCTTGCATTTTCACGCGCCTTGTTCAATATTGATTTGATGGAGTTTGAATTGCTTTCATCTATTAACAGATTTTTGAGAACAGCGGGCGTATCGTTTTCCATGGCCGCAAATACATCGGGGCCTGAAGCAGAATACAATTCCAGCACACTCTTCCAACTGTAATTGGTGATCAGCGATCTGTCGAGCGAAAGAATATAATGCACATACACAAGGCGCAGCAAGCTATCGGAGCGCTCTGTATACCTGTTCAGCCAGAAGAGAGAATCTGCAATCCTGCTCAGCATTAGGTTCTCTTGTTTATAGGGGTTTCATCAATGACCCATGTGTCTTTGCTTCCGCCGCCCTGCGACGAGTTCACTACCAGCGAGCCTTCTGTCAATGCAACTCTCGTTAAACCGCCCGGCACAATTTGTATGCCGTCTGGCCCAAACAAAGCATAAGGCCGCAGGTCTACGTGGCGTGGTTGCAACTTTCCATCCAGAAAGCAGGGAACGGTTGATAATTTAATGATCGGTTGCGCAATGTAGTTACGTGCATCGGCTTCGATCTTCTTTTTTGCTTTTTCCCAGGTCTTCTCATTTATCTTATTGCCCATGATCATTCCATAGCCGCCTGATTGGTTGGTCTGCTTGATCACCATCGAACCGATGTTGTCAAAAACATACTGCCGCTTGTCTGCTTCGCCCAATTGGTAAGTGGGAACATTCGGCAGAATGGCTTCTTCATCCAGGTAATATTTTATCATGTCCGGCACATAGGTGTACACGGCTTTATCATCTGCAACGCCGGTGCCAAGTGCATTCACGATGGCTACATTTCCTTTGCGGTATGCGCTGATAAGCCCCGGCACGCCTAAGATGCTATCTGGTTTAAAGACAAGCGGGTCCAGGAAATCATCATCCACCCTGCGGTAGATCACATCTACCTGCGTAAGCCCGCTGGTGGTTTTCATATACACTTTGTGATTGTCTATTACAAGATCACGCCCTTCTACCAGCGGTATTCCCATTTGCCTGGCAAGAAATGTATGCTCGTAATAAGCTGAATTGAAAATGCCCGGCGTAAGCAATACAACAGTAGGATTAGAGCTGCCACCTGGCGCCAGCGAAAGCAGAATGCGGTGAAGATGCAAAGGATAATCGCTCACCTGCCGCACATGGTTGCTGCCAAAAAGATCAGGGAAGATGCGCTTGGTGATCTCGCGGTTCTCCAGCATGTAAGAAACTCCGGAAGGCGTTCTCAGGTTATCTTCAAGTACATAAAATTCGCCGCTTTCGCTGCGTATAAGATCGATGCCGGAAATATGAATGTAAATATCGTGCGGCACTTCTATGCCGAATACTTCACGCGTATAATGCGGGCATGATGCAATGAGCTCGGCCGGAATGATCTTCTCCTTAACTATCTCCTGCTTTGAATAAATATCTTTTAAGAAAAAGTTGAGCGCTTTGAGGCGTTGCTGAATGCCTTTTTCAATATGCTCCCATTCTGCTGAGGTAATAATGCGGGGAATGATGTCGAACGGGAAGATGCGTTCTATGCCTGCATTGTCGCTGTACACGGTAAACGTGATGCCCTGGTTCATAAACAGTTCGCCAGCGATCTTTTCTTTCTGCTGCAAATCGGGAACATGCAGGTGATGCAGGTCTGAAAGTACCTGGTGGTAATGCTGCCTGATGGTTTTGCCATCATGCATTTCATCCCATATTCCATGCGGGTTTTGGTATTGCTGTAATAAAGCTTCCAGGTTCATAAGCAATTAAAAAAATTGCAGCCCAAAGGATAGGCTGCAATCGTTGAAAGGGAAATTAGGGAAAATATCTGGAATTAGCTGCAATTTAATAGGGGGGCATTCAACAATACGCTACTTGCGCGCTCCCTTCGTATGCTTCGTCAAAAATGTTTCCAGCATGGAATCAATATGCTCAGTCTTTTCTGCTTTATCGATTGTTTTCTTATTCAACCATCCTTTCAACTCTTCCGTTCCCTGCTCATGATAAAATTCCTCTTCCGCCACAGACTTGGCCTGGTTGGTTACAAACTGCCTGGTCTTGAGGTAAGAAAGCTCACGCATGACCGAAGTTTGCTTTTTGTTGGTAGCAAACATCTTCTCGGGACTCATCGAGGGCTTCGCAAAGCTTTCCGTAAGTTTTTCTTTGATCTTAGGCAGCGGGTATTGCAGCATCTTGTGAAAATTGATAACGCCTGAACCATACAATCCCGGTTCTACCTCACCGGTAAAAGGCGTAGCGGTTTTTTTAATGGCCGTACGAAACAATTCTACCAGTTGAATGCGAGGTATGCCATTCAGTTTTGAACCGTGATGCATTGTCCATAAAGCCGCTGCCACAGCTACTATAGGTACTGCAAAGCTGGAGCCTTCGCTCCATTTATAAACATATCCCAGTTGCCCGCTCTTGTTCTTGAACGGCCAGGGAATATAAATTTCGTACCCAGGCGCACAAAGGTCAACTTCAGGACCGCCATGCGTAAGCTTCCAGGGAACATTGTTCACCGTGCTTGCAGCAGGAGAAATGGTCTCCATATATTTTGCAGGGTAAGTGAGCACACGGCGCGATGCAAAAATGTGCGAGCCGGGAGCAGCCATAAACAAGATGCCTTTTTCATAAGCCTCTCTGGTGGCCGCGTAATAAATTTTCCTGTTCAGCAGGGAAGCATGACTCATGGAGATAACGGGAATGGTGCCATCATCCACAATATGGTTAATGGCATGCGCCATGCGCGACCCGAAAGAAAGAATGTTTTTGGATACCCTGAACGGGATCACATCAAGGTTCTCTGGCAACAGTCCGTTCACCAGATCATCATAGTATACATTCTTGTGGGGCAACCGGTTCTCGGGAAGAATGATGGCATTGGTGCCCACCTGCAGGCCCGCGCAGGATGTTCCATGTCCGCCCCAGCGTAGCGGAATGGGCCGTGTGCTCTCCAGCGTATCCAAAGGGTCATTCGCATCTTCTCCGCGTAAAAAATTCCTGCCGAGCTTTCTGTTGATGCGGCTTACCTCAGGGTGATCGCTGTAACCGGTATCTATCAACCCGATGCTGCACTTGCTGTCTGCGGGATTAAAAAAGCCACGGCCGGCCTTGAATTCATCTGTTGCATATTGCAATGCATCGTCCAGCTTTATCGCATGCCTGAACCAGGCCGGATGCGGAAATTGTGTTTTGCCTTCGTTGATGGATTCATTTACCTGCATGTGGCGGAAGTTGATCTCCTCTTCTTCGGGCGTATCTTCGGCAACGATCTCTATATCAGAAAGCGGTTGTATTTTCTGAAGATCTCTTTCCAGCAAAAAAGCTTCTTTCTGGCTTTGCACTTCGATCTCTCCTTCGCCTACCCAGGAGAGATACCTGGAATCATCCGATAGAAAAGAGATATCATCCCCTAAAGTGCTTTTGAGGCTGTTTATAGCTTCCTGGCGTTGTTGAGGATCTACGTACACGGTTACACGGGCTTTCATGATAAGTTGGTTAATGGTTATTGTCTTAATTGCTGGTACCGGCTTTGTAAAAACTTAGCCATCATGAAAAGTAAGAACAAAAACAGCAATCCGCACAATAACCCGCCAAGCAGTCCGCCTGGTATGGCATACAACAGCAGATGGTGCCATTGGAAAGGCGCTTCGTTAAATTGCAGGTAAATGAAATAGCTTAATATCCCACCTCCTGTTCCTGCCGCCCCGAAAGTCAGCAAGACCAGCCATCTCAGGCCGGCTTTAAAAGATTTGCGATACCAACCCATGAATACGGAAAGGGAAAGGATACCTGCGCTAATGAAAATAAATATTATCAGCGCTACCATAGCGGCAAGAAATAAACAAATCGCTGCCGCAGCTATAAGCCCCATCAGGATGAGCATCATTACAAAAAACAATCCCGGGTCGCTGTCGGCCACGTCGGTTATACCTGCTTTTCCGGCATACTCAGTGCTGTCCTGTGCAAATGCAAGAGCAGTTGTCAGGATAAAGAGGAAAAGCCAGGAAATTTTTTTCATCTGATGAAGATAAAAGAAAATAGGGCAAATGCCGGTTACGCAAGTCTATATTCTCTCGTGACTCACTGTCATCCCGAACCCCGCAGCAAGAACT
>JBAVMD010000802.1:0-2695 GCA_049689695.1 Chitinophagaceae bacterium
GGCTGGGCCCGGGCGAAACCCAGCAAAAACTAATTTAGTAATTTGAGCTTATGTCCATACTAACCGCCTTACGCCAACCTTTTCCCTACGATGCTTCATCTCAAAGCAAACTAAGGATGGCTGCTTTTTTTGGTGTTTTTATTTTTATTTTCCTGATGATCTTCAAGCCATTTGACCTTGACTTTTTTCCTACGCAAAGGCTGATAAAAATAGCATTGGTGTATGCACTGATAACATTTACCTGCGTGTTCCTGTCCACTTATCTTTTTCCGGTCTGTCTTCCGGCATCTTTTTCAGAATCTGCCTGGACAACAGGCCGCCAGATCATTTTCACGGTGAGCGTGATCTTTTTTGTTGGCATCGTCAACTTCCTGGTGTCGCCTTTAATGGTTGATACCACACTTAGCCTGCGCGACGCCATCTGGTTCCAGGGAATTACGCTTGCTATAGGACTGCTGCCTGTGAGCATTTTCATTCTTATCAGGCAGAACCAACTGCTTAAAAAATTCAGCGGCCAGGCAGAAGTGATAGAAAAGAAACTCCAGGAGAAAAATGAAATGACAGCAACGCATGAGAACACCACTGAAAAAAAAAATTCAAACAAGGTGGTATTCCTCGGAGACTATCAGAATGAAAAAGTAGAGCTTTATCCCGACGACCTGTATGTGATAACATCGGCAAGCAATTATATAAAGCTGTTTCACCTGCAGCAGGAGAACCTCATTTACTCCATCATTCGCTCTACCTTAAAAAAAGCGGAAGAGATAGTGGTAACACAACCTAATTTTTTTAAATGCCACAGGGCTTACATCATTAACCTCGACAAAGTAATACATGTAGAGGGCAATGCCCAGGGTTATAAAGTACGGATAGAGGGTTACGATGAATTGATACCCGTATCAAGAAACCTGAACACGGAATTCTCAGATAAATTGCTGGCTTATCGCAGGCAACTGGCATAGCTATATTCATGTCATGCCTTATAGGGGATTTCCCCGGTAACCTATATACAAATCCCTTATTGATGCAGACGGCATAACTATTTATTTTTAATTAGATTCATGCTCAATGAATACCTAACATTAAAAACAAAAAGTTATGAACCAGGAAATTACTGCTTCCGACCTTCAGATAAGCGTTAATAATGATGATATTCCCGTTAACGCAGATGGGTTCATGTATGCCCATGGCTTTCCATTATACCTTGCCGTTACACAAGCATTGGCCTACCGTTCCGGTGAAGACTGCAACGGCGTTGTACACTGGAGAGAAGATATTTTGAATTATGTGAAAGAAGGAGGCAAATTCGATCAGATCGTGGCCAGGCAAACAGTACCGGTGCCAGAACATTATCGTTGGGCAGTAGGACATTTTTTTATGCGCGATGAGCATACCGGATGTACAAGTTTTTGCGTTGCACCAATATTAAAAAAATACCCGGAAACCGATTTCCCTGAACTGCCTAAGGTGATTGATCCCTTCAAGCATAATTGCGGCTATAATTACACTTATGCAAAAGACACTATCAAGCCCGGCAGTCCACACAATGAAGAATCAGCAGATGTTTATGATATGGGGGAAATGTGGCCATAAAATAGCAAAACTTCAAAAATAAATTTGCGTAGCTAAATGACTACATATATATTTGTAGTCAAATAGCTACGCAATGAATTTAAGACGAGACGTATTCCAGGCCATAGCAGACCCTACGAGAAGAGCTATACTGCTGCTGGTAGCCTCACAAACCATGACCGCAGGCGCAATCGCCTCCAACTTCGATACAGCCAGGCCCACCGTTTCCAAACACCTGCAAATACTCACCGAGTGCGAATTGCTTGAGCAACAACAAAACGGCAGGGAAATCTATTATCTCATCAATGCAAAAAAAATGAAAGAAGTAGCCGACTTCATTGAGCCATTCCGCAAAATGTGGGATGAAAGATTTAATAAACTGGAGTCAATCATGAAAAAATACAAACCAAAAAAATAAGGCAATGGAACAAAAAACAAAGATAAATGCCGAAGACGGGAAGCAGGATTTAGTGATCACAAGAGAATTTGATCTGCCATTGGAATTGCTTTTTAAAGCTTATGTAGAGCCTGAAATTGTTGAACAATGGATGGGGACCAAAGTGCTGAAGCTTGAAAACAAAAAGCATGGCAGCTACCAATTTGAAACAACCGATCCAAAGGGTAACAAATACGGGTTCAATGGGGTGATTCATGAGTTTACTCCGAACCAGAAAATCACGCGGACATTTGAAATGGAGAACACTCCTTTTGCCGTTCAGCTTGAGTTCCTGGAATTTGAAGAACTTACTGATGATACCAGCAAGCTCACGGTGCATGTAGTTTATAAATCAGTCGTGCACAGAGACCAGGTACTACAAATGCCTTTTGCCAAAGGCATAAACATGGCACATGCGCGGTTGGAAGAAATTGTAAGCAAATTAAAATAACGTTTTCAGTTAATTTAGATAACCATATATACAGCAAAACATGAAAGCCAATCAACAAACTAAAAAAAAGTTGTCGCCAAAACAAAGTGAAGAACTGCTCACAACGTTAAAAACACGTTTTGAGAAAAACATGAACCGCCATAAAGGTCTTGACTGGGCCAAAGTACTGGCAAAGCTCGAAGCTGATCCTGAAAAAATGTGGTCGCTCAATGAAATGGAAACAACCGGTGGAGAAC
>JBAVMD010000803.1:0-3938 GCA_049689695.1 Chitinophagaceae bacterium
GGGCCACATTGTCCAGGGCCGATAATCTCGGCAGCAGGTTGAACTGCTGAAAAACGAAGCCGATCTCCTTATTGCGTATTTCGGCAAGGGCATTGTCTTCCATTTTGCTTACGTCGTGCCCATTGAGGATATATCTTCCGCCGGTAGGAGAGTCCAAACAGCCCAGGATATTCATGAGGGTGCTTTTTCCGGAACCGGAGGGGCCCATCAGCGCCACATATTCATTTTTCTGAATATCCAGGTCGATCCCTTTCAGAACCTGCAGGACCTGCTTACCCATGATATAACTTTTACGGATGCCTTCGAGGTGTATGATAGGTTTCATTGTGAGTATTAGTAGCGTGAAATTGTTTATGTTACAGTTTCTTTATCACCTTCGGCACTCTAAAATACGTTCCATCCGTATCCGGCGCATTCTTCAGCGCCTCCTCACGGCTCACAGATCCTTCCTGCACATCTTCGCGCAGCACATCGGTCGCATCGCTCATGTGCAGCAGGGGAGTGGTGCCTGACGTATCCAGTTCCTGTAATTTTTCCACGAATGAGATCATTCGCTGCAGGTCCTGCTTCAATCCCTCCCTTTCTCCCGGTTCAATATACAAGCGTGCAAGATGGGCCAGCTTGTCTAATAAAGCGTCATTAACTTCCATGATTCAAACAAAAATAAGTAGTTTAATTATCTTCGCCCCTCCTTATGGAATATAGAAAGAGAGAAAAAGTAATGAGCGGCATACGAAGCACGGGTTTCCTGCACCTGGGAAACTACTTCGGCGCTATTAAGAATTACGTGCGCATGCAGGAGGAATACGAGTGCTATTTTATGGTGGCCGACCTGCATTCCCTGACCACGCACCCGGATACCGCAGAGTTGAAAGACAATGTGCATCGCGTGCTGGCGGAGAATATCGCCTGCGGCCTGGATCCCGATAAGGCAGTGCTGTACTGCCAGAGCCATGTTCCCGAAACCGCAGAGCTCTATCTGTACCTGAACATGCTGGCCTATAAAGGCGAACTGGAAAAAACGGTCACCTTTAAAGACAAAGTACGCCAGCATCCTGATAACGTGAATGCCGGACTGCTTACTTATCCTGTTTTGCAGACAGCGGATATTGCACTGCATCGCGCTACTTATGTGCCTGTGGGTAAAGACCAGGAACAACACCTGGAAATGGCCCGCAACTTCGTAAATCGTTTCAATCACCGTTACGGTAAGGTTTTCCCTGAGCCGGTTGCCTTCAACTTTGGTGAAGAACTGGTGAAAGTGCCCAGCCTTGACGGCAAAGGAAAAATGAGCAAGAGCGAGAACAAGCTTGCCACGCTTTACCTGGTTGATTCCGATACAGACATTCGCAATAAAGTAAAAAAGGCGCAGACCGATGCTGGTCCGGCAGAACCGAATTCTCCCAAGCCAGATTATATCGAAAATCTCTTCCTGCTGATGAAATTGGTAAGCCAGACAGACGTGGTGCAGAAATTCGAATCTGATTACAACAACTGCAACATCCGTTACGGCGATATGAAGAAGCAACTGGCGGAAGACATGGTGGGCTTCATTGCACCTATCCGTGAAAAAGCCGAAAGTATCCGGAATGATCACGCCTATCTCGCCCGTGTTATGGAGGAAGGCGCTGCCAAAGCAAGAAAAAGCGCGGCAGAAACCATCGGGCTGGTAAAAAGCGCCATGGGACTTAACTATTATTGATAATATTAACCAGGCTCACGAATTCTAAAATATAATAGGTAATTTGAACGCCTTGTATCTTGTCACTTGAATCTTGGAATTTCACACAGGTATGGCTAAACTAAAGAAACCAAAACACATCGCCATTGCGGGTAACATTGGCGCCGGTAAGACCACGCTAACTGAATTGCTGAGCAAGCATTATAAATGGATACCGCAGTTTGAAGATGTGGACCAGAACCCTTACCTGTTCGATTTTTATGAAGATATGCCCCGCTGGAGCTTCAACCTCCAGATATACTTCCTTAATAACCGCCTGAACCAGTTGCTTGACATTCACCGCGGAACGGAAACGGTGATACAGGACAGGACCATTTATGAAGATGCACACATCTTTGCACCCAACCTGCATGAAATGGGGTTGATGAGCAAACGCGACTTCGATAATTATTTCAATTTCTTTCAAACCTTAAAGACCATGGTGCAGCCGCCTGACCTGCTGATCTACCTGCAGGCTAATGTGCCCACCCTGGTTGGACAGATACAGAAGCGGGGCAGGGAGTATGAAGAGAACATCCGCCTGGATTATCTTAAGCGCCTCAATGAATTTTACAATAAATGGATTGAGCATTATAAAGAAGGCCCGTTGCTTATTATCAATGTTGATAAGAACAAGTTCGCGGAAAATGAAGAGCACCTGGGAGAGATCATGCAGAAAATAGACACGCAATTGTACGGCCTGTTCTGATAACAATGCCTGTAAAAAATTCCATCTGGAAATTTCTTAATAATGATTGGCACTTTATGTTGCTGATCATTTTTTTTATAACACATGGATATGCTGAACATGTGAAGTTGATACCGTTTGGCAGTCTTTTTTTATTGCTGTCAGCGCTTTTGGTCATAGGCTTTTTATTATACCGGCTCTGCCGGTGGCTGATAAAGGACCGGCAAAAAGCAGCCTTGTTCCTTAGCTTTTTCCTGCTGATCTTTTTATTCTTTGGTGCGTTCCAGGATTTTTTTGGGCGGTTTCATTTTACTTCTGCATTGGCGCAGCTAAGGGTGTTTGTCCCTGTTTCTGTAGCGGTTATCCTGCTTGGTTTTATCCTGCTTAAAACAACAAAGCGCAATCTCAGCCGGCTGCGTGTTTTTCTGAATGCACTGCTGACATTATCGATAATGATAGACCTTGCGGTGATAAGCGTGGCATTGCTGCGTTCACCGGAGAAACGCAACATTACTTTGCAGGGACTGCGTGTTTGCGATACCTGCGCCAGGCCAACCATTTATTTTATTTTGTTGGATGAATACAGTGGCTCGCATGCGCTTAAAGATTTTTTTAATTACGATAACAGCCCGTTTGAACAATTCCTCGCAGGGCAGGGGTTTAAAGTAAATCAGCAAACCACAAGCAACTACCTGCTCACGGTTTTCTCACTGGCGTCTACATTGAACATGGATTATATCCAGGACCTTGGCCCTGCATCTATCAACAATCATTACGGCTATCGCAAAGCAGTGAATAGCATAGGTGATAATAACGTTGTACGCTTTCTGCAGCAGCAGGGTTATCGCATCAATAATTATTCTTACTTCCGCCTGCCCGATGCGGCGCCGGAATTTAAAGCAGATTATTTGCCGGGAGAAACAGACCTTATCACGCACAAGACCATGTACAGTCGTGTTGCCAGTAATATCAGCCGTGTGCTGATTACTAAATTCGGGACACGTTCACTGCAGGAACGCGCGGATAATTATTACATCCATAACAACGAAGCTATGATGCAGGGAGTGCTGGACCTTGCAGGTTCAGATGCCCGTAAAACTAGTTTCACTTACGTGCACCTGATGATGCCGCACGATCCCATTGCGTTCGACAGCCTTGGCAACCGAATTACACCTTTCTGGGCAAGGCCGCGTTATCCATTAAAAGAAAGGGATGATGCTTACCTGCAATACCTGGTGTATACCAACAACAGAATGCGCAATTTTATTAAGGCACTGAAAGAAAAAACAAAAGGTGAAGCTATCATTATGCTGATGAGCGATCATGGTTACCGCCGCATTCCACTCAACAAAGCTTTACGCTGGCAAACGCTCAACGCCATTTATCTTCCGCAGCAATACCAGAAGCAATCTGAAAAATGGTATGATGGCATGAGCAATGTAAACCAGTTTCGTGTGTTGTTCAATGCTGCGTTTGATCAGGAGTTGCCGGTGTTGAGGGATTCTTTGGTTAAGTAGCTATGAGCTGTGA
>JBAVMD010000804.1:0-2662 GCA_049689695.1 Chitinophagaceae bacterium
GCCTTATGATGTTGACTTTATCAGGCTGTATTTACAAGACCAGCAAAAAACTAAACGTTCATCTATGCAAGAGCAAGATATTACGCCCTTATATCAGGATGAAGTACTTCAAGTAAAAGCAAACGAAATCAACTTTGTTGTGGCGGTGCCGAAGTTTACAGTTCCGGACAAGAAGGAATTTGTTCTAGAAATATTTGAAAAAAACGGTGGACGGAATATGGCGCTGAAGGTTAGCAATAGACTGTTGTTCCAAGTAAAGCCAATGCTATGATCTAGGAGAAGAAAAATACTATCCAAAAAATGCAGCGTTTTAAAAGCTGCATTTTTTTCGTTTTCGAGGCTTAATCAATGCCAACTGCACCTACTTTCAATAGACACTTATTATTCATTACTGAACCTCCTGAATTTGAGCGAACCAGCCAAAAATATTTCGTCTAAAAGAACTGTTAGCGACGCCCAAATATCCAGGCCCTAGTTGAGTCTGTACATATCCTGATAGAGTTACAATAACATCTCTTCCAGGTTCAGCGTTGGCTGGCGTCCTGAATAGATAGCCCTTAAGAAGGTATATAGTTGGAAAGTTATCGAACTCGCCAACTTTAACGTTGATAGTTACAGTTTGCGAAGTTTCATCCCAAAAACCCTGAAAATTTTTGCCCATGACAACGCCAGAAAATTTTCCTTGTTGGTCAGGCGGGCTGACAATAGGAAGTTCACCTTCCGTACCATTTATATTGATTTTCCAATTTCCTACTGGTAGTGGCATATACTACTTTGTTTTAAATACTAAATAGTGATACAGCAAGTATTAAAAGAACTTGTTCTTTACCTAATTGGTTTAATAACTTTAAATGGTCTGACTTTCCTTTTTATTTAAATATAAGTTTTTCGTCGGGTTTTAAGGAGTAATATCTGAAAGAAAAAGAGAAGATTGGACGTCCTAAAAATGTCACGAACTCCAACGCGCCGTGTGATATAGGTGTCTTTGCATGAAAATTAGCATAGATATTTATACAAAAAGATCGTTAGGTAGGTAGTACAACTGTGTTGATAAAGGGCCTTCTTTATGAAATATTTGCGTAATTTAAAATACCAAAATCAACCTATGCTGCGCTGTAAGCTTCTGTTGTTTTCATTCTTTGGCCTGCTCCATTCCAACATGTTAACTGCTCAAGTGAAGCCTGGAGATATGTCCCCAACAGCCAGGATACTGGATGCAGAAAAAATAGGCCCTTTCTCCGCCGGCGTGGCTGTCATCAGTAAGGGCAAAGCCACTGCGTTGATTGATGTTAATGGCAATATTATAGTGCCATACGACACATGGTACTTTACAAATATGGCCGTGAGCGGAATGTTTTTAGTTAACCCGGTTAATGGCCGGCACGGGTACACTCTGATTAATACCGAAGGACGAATGCTCATTGCACCACAGAGCACCGATAATAATAAGGCCAGCCTTTCACTGTCGCAAGATGGCTATGCCCGTGTAAACGATGGCACACAAATTTTTCATATCAATTTCAAAGGCGAAAAGTTTCCGTTTGATCCCGGCCCTCCAAGCCGAACTGTTTTACCGCTTCGCGAAGACATGGGACTTTTTGCGGAGTTGATTGACGGAAAAAGCAAATACGGTCTTGTTGACCGGAGCGGTAAGGTGGTTGTACAAGCTAAATACGATTACGCGTCTGATTTTTCAGATGGGCTGGCCTTAGTGGGCAAGCAGGACGGCATAATGCGGTACGGGTTTATCGATAAAAAAGGGAAACTGGTTATTCCGTTGCGATACCTACGAGATCGGCCGCAGAGTTTTTCCAATGGACTTGCCGGTGTGTATCCAGACTTGCAAAATGCCGGCAAATTTTGTTACGCCTACATCGATAAAGCGGGCAATACGATATTTAAAATTGACACTGGCTTTCAGGGCGAGAAACTCCAGCTAAGCTTACAAGGATCTTCTGCACCTGCTTTCGCAAATGGCTACGTCACGTGGCGCGGCAAGGAACCCGTTATCTACGACACAACTGGACGGATGATCAGTGTACCGGAATTTCTAAAAAAAATAGGCGTTAATCCCGCAGACCTCGGCGTTCCATTTTCACTTGGCGGGGGCAGGGGCGGACTTGTCTTGCTCAGAGGAAAAGACATGAAGGTGGGCATGTACAATTTCGACACCCGAAAGTTATGGCCAATGATTTTTGAGCATTTTGACTGGAATGCTTATGATTCTGTGTCCAAACTGACACATGCACGAATACAATTTATGGAGAAGGGAAAACGAAAATTGCGGGAAGGGTATGTGAATGAAGACGGCGTGTTCGTACTACTGATACTAGATAAGACGATTCAATAAGCATGCATTGAAAGGCACCATTAAACTATCAACATGCAGTTCGGCGTCTCTCGGCGAAGGCGAATGATGCAATCCATCTTTAAGTGTAATTTTTGCATATTGCTAGAATATTTATTTTTTTTCCTAAGAATTAAGGGCCGACGTATATGAAAGGATTTCCAATGAGGTTGACCAGCTCACATCACAAGCCCGTCAGATATTTAAGATGTTTTTTCTCGAAAGCCTCAAGAACTCGGAGATCGCCACCGTCATGGGCATTTCAGAATAGACGGTGAAGAACCAGAAAACAAATGCCCTTAACAAGCTGACGGT
>JBAVMD010000805.1:0-2531 GCA_049689695.1 Chitinophagaceae bacterium
GGTATTTTGCTGACAAAACCCTTGATTGATCTTATGAAAAAACCAGGATTGCTTCTCATTGCCCTGCTATTGCTGGGCATTACCGCCTCACATGCGCAAATTCGTGAGGTCGCCTTACGCGATACAGCGGGGCGCACCGCCCGTATACAATATGGGCTGGCAAGTTTTTACTCAGACAAGTTTGAAGGAAAGACCACCGCAACGGGTGAGCTGTACAAGAAAGACGGGCTCACTGCCGCTCACAATGCATTGCCTTTTGGTACATGGATACGTGTTACCAATCTTAGTAACAAGCGAAGCGTGGTAGTGCGCGTAAATGACCGGCTGCATCATCGCAACCGGCGATTGGTTGACCTCAGCCGGGCCGCGGCCAGCAACCTGCGGTATACAAAGAAAGGATTGACCCGTGTAAAAGTAGAGGTACTCGGCAAAAAGAAACCCATTGAAAAAGAGATGAGTATGGTGAATAAATAATTTCCGGAATTAATTTGTACCTGTTATTTTTGTACGTTCACTTAAACTAACTACTATGCAGAAAATCTATGGCGTATGCCTGGCCTGTATGCTTTTATCTGTATTCACCTACGCTCAGAACGAAAGCTCAGAAGATTATACTAGGGGACCGGCCATCGGCGTATATTTTTTCCTGAACGATTTTAAAACTGCTTCCGAGATACGCGCTACTTCACTTAACTCAGTGCTCGATAAAAAACAATTTGGTAAGGTAAAGGAAATGTCACCGGGCCTTGCCATCACTTATATGAAAGGCATCTCCAATAACCTGGATTATGCCATCACTGCATCCGGATCATTTGTTGATTATGCTTTGCAGAACCGTGGCACTACCACCGGCAGCGAAAAATTCCTGTTGGAAGTAGATGCAATGGTAATTGGGAAAATGTTTACAGACAGGTACTGGTTTGTTCCAAACATACAGATTGGCGTGGGCGCATCCAAATATGGAAGTTATTATGGCGCTTATCTTCCCGCAGGCCTGGGATTGCAGCTGAATTTTTTCAATGAAGCATACCTGGTCATCAATTCACAATACCGTATACCCATAACTGAAACTTCGCAGTATCATTTCTATCACAGTCTTGGCATTGTAGGTAATCTTGGCAAAAAGCAGGACCCTGATGCAACATCAAAAAAATTAAAGACAAGGCCGGAAATGATGCTCACAGCTAACTAATCATTACACCTTGTACTTCGCGTAATTGCGCCATTTCTCAATCACCATTGTCATATCGTCAGGCAGCTCGCTTTCGAACAGCACCGGTTTGTTTGTACCGGGATGAATGAAGCCGATATTCTTGGCGTGCAATGCATGGCGCGGACAAATAGCAAAGCAATTATCTACAAATTGCTTGTATTTAGTGAATACAGTTCCCTTAACGATCCTGTCGCCACCGTATAATTCATCGTTGAACAAAGGATGGCCGAGGTGTTTCATGTGCACACGTATCTGGTGGGTACGACCGGTTTCCAATTCACATTGCAACAAGGTCACATAGCCGAACCTTTCTAAAACGTTATAATGCGTAACGGCATCCTTACCGTAATCGCCTTCAGGATAGGCATCGAATATTTTGCGAAAGCGCTGATGCCTGCCTACATGCGCCACAACAGTGCCGGCATCATTTTGTACGTCACCCCAGGCAAGTGCAATGTATTGGCGGGTAATGGTATGATCGAAGAATTGTTTGGCAAGACTTGCGACAGCTCTTTCAGTTTTAGCAAGCACCATTAACCCACTGGTATTTTTATCGATGCGATGCACCAGTCCAAACCGCGGCAGGTTTTCCTCTGTAAGATGGCTGTTTTGCGATTTCAGGTAATGCGCCACTCCATTGATAAGCGTGCCGCGCGGGTTTCCCGAGGCAGGATGCACCACAAGGCCCACCGGTTTGTTGATGATAAGTATCTCTTCATCTTCAAACACGATGTTCAAAGGCATGGGTTCGGGGATTATTTCTTCGCCGTGTACTTCTTTGTCTGAGTAAACAATGATCTCGTCTTTGGGCTTGATCTTGTAATTGGGAGGAACACTTTTGCTGTTAACGGTAACCCTTCCTGATTCAATAGCTTTCTGAACTTTATTGCGGGAAGCGCCTTCAACGCGGGCAACAAGGAATTTATCCAGCCGCAAAGGTTCCTGGCCTTTATCAACCACAAGGCTCATTCGCTCATACAACTCTTCCGGGGCTTCGCCGGATTCTTCAATGTCTTCGGGGAGGGGCATGGGGTTTATTGGTTTTTGCAAAAATATGTTATTGGGTTAATAGGTTAGGAAGTCATTAGGTCATTGGGTCAGGAAGTCATTTGGTCATTTGGTCATTAGGTCAATGGGTCATTAAGTCATTTGGTCAATGCGCTATTGCGAAAATATCAATTCAGGCGATGCCCCATTGACCCAATGACCAAATGACTTCCTGACCAATAAACCAATTAACTTGCACCTGTGAAACAAACCGTGCTATTTAAAGATCTCGGGAACATGCGGTACAGGCAGGCATGGGATTACCAGGAAG
>JBAVMD010000806.1:0-8406 GCA_049689695.1 Chitinophagaceae bacterium
ATCAAAGATTGCCTGGCTGAACAGAAAGATCTGGAGGTCCAGATAGATAAAATGACGCATACCATAGCTGAGCACAATAAAGAGATAAAAAAACTTAACACAATACTGGGCAGCACGATAATACCACGTGAATTTGAACAGGATATATTCGGTTTCAGTACCGGCTGGATGGCGTGGATGAAGCAAAGCGGGAAACCTCATTTCGATCTGGAGGAGGCTGATAAAATTACACATGAATTTGTAAAGATTACTGTTTACAGTATCGAAACCATCAACACTAATTAGCTCATTTTATGAAATTGTTTTTGTTCATCTTGACTGTTTGCGTGGCATTTGCCTGCGGGCCTTCGGACACTGATAATTCTACTGCAGTTGGTAAAAATGTGGCAGATAGTGCACGGATTGAGCCCGATCAGCTCAATATTACACTATTGCTTGATTTGTCCGACAGGATAGATACAACAACCCATCCTGAAAAGCCAGAGCATTTTGAACGGGACATATCTATTGTAAGATATTTTGCTGAACTATTTGTAAAGGATATGAAGAAGCGCGGAACGTATTTAGCCAAAGGGAAAATAAAAGTAATCTTTAGTCCGAAACCGCTCGACCCAAATATAAATTTATTGGCTGAAAAATTGTCTGTCGATTTATCTGTGCTGGACATTAAAAGCAAAAAGGAAATTCATGATAACCTCGTAGGTACCTTTACTGACAATATTACCAAGATATACAGCACAACTTTGTCCCATAGCAAATGGAATGGGTCTGACATATGGCGTTTTTTTAAGAACGATGTGAAAGACTATTGCATTGACTATAATCCGGGCTATCGGAACATTTTAGTGCTTCTAACGGATGGATATATATATCATCAAGATTCAAGAGATAAAGCTGGAAATAGATATGCTTATTTACTTCCAGAGATTATTTCCAAATATAATCTTCGCAGAAGCGCAGACTGGGAACAGGAGATTGAAAAGCAGGATTTTGGAATAATATCAAAAAGGAATGATCTAGAAAACTTGGAAGTTCTTGTATTAGAAATCTCCCCCTCACCCATGTTTAAGAACGATGAAGATATTATCAAAGTAGTTCTGGCTAAATGGTTTAAGGAGATGAAAGTTAAACGATATGGAATGTTTAACTCTGATTTGCCCGAGTATACTAAGCAAAGAATTAATGACTTCGTGAAATAAGTGAAGTAGACCTGAAGGCACCAGCCGTGTTTTACCAGGCGAAGGCGTTGCGGTCACCCCGTCTATTTGCTTCCATACATTTCATTCTAAGGTTCAGTGAAACTAATGGATGCATTTCTTCTTTTCTGGAAAAGTTTGAACGTGCTGGTCGGCTGCGGCCAGTATATTTTCCTTGTACTTAAAAAGTATCGTAAACAATAAAATGTGAACAATGACCAATCCAAAATTTCAGATTTTTAAAAGCAGCTCCAATAGTGAGTATTATTATCATCTCCGTAGTTCTAACGGTGAGATGATTCTGAACGGCGAAGGGTATAGAACCAAGCAATCCTGTTACGACGGCATCGCGTCTGTAAAGGTCAATGCGCCCTTTGACAAGCGGTATGATCGTAGGGACGGCACGAGCAATTATACGTTCAATTTGAAAGCTGCTAATGGGGAGATAATTGGCAGAAGTGAAAACTACACTACTTCCAATGCAAGGGAGAATGGGATCGCGGCGGTGAAAAGAGAGGCACCAGGAGCGCCAATTGAGGATCTGACTTAAACCGAAATAATGTGAATCAGTACCGGGTTAGTTGCTTTTAATCAATGAATAAACTTTCCGAGGGGATAATACGAAAAACGCACAGTTTTGGTGGTGTCGGTTGCGTCAAAAGTACACTCAAGCAAAAAAAGTAATAAAGCAGCAACCCAATTGGTGGGTTCTGTTTTGTCCCAGGTTACTAAAGGACGTAAGACCAGTGAGAAAGTGAGACACTGGCAAGCAAGATTCTATCGTATAAATTTCTATATGAAAAAATTATCTGTTAACAACCTAGTTGAATTCAATAGGAAATCTGCAACAGGGAAGAAGTCATTTGTTCAAGATATTAAATCGAATATAATAGAACCTCCTAATGAAGGTGGTGGCGATTATTGGATAACCAGTATTAGTGCTATTTGTAAATCTTACCGGGGCGGTGACTTAGGCTTAATCGATGAGAAGGTTGCCGAGTTACAGAGGAAACTTAGCAATACAAAGCATGCTGTCACGAAAAATATGTATCAAAGAAATATTGTAATTCTTCAAAAGTATAAGAGTATTGACCTTAAAAAGATACGTCCTGGCGGGAAAGTATCGTTCCTTAAGAAATCTACTGAAACTTCCGTATTAACTATTAAAGGACTACAGATAAAGGCTAAGCCAAGTCAATATTTATACGTTTGGAAAAAAGGACGACGAGAAAGTTGGGGCAATTTGGTTTACAGCAAAAGTGAATGGGTATCGTATTGAGGAGCTCGGTATGTTTTGTGATATGTTATACAGAGTTCTCAAGCATAATTATTCAAGAAAATATCAATTAATCCCGAAATTTTGTGTAGCGGTTGATATGGTGAGCGGGCGCACTATAGATTATTCTGAAATTGAAAACGGTGGCCTTCTCCAAGCCTTAGCCCCAACATTAGATGAAATCAATAAGCTTATGTGAGTATTAAACTTAACTGAATATCAGTATGATCGAAAAATTGAAAAAGATCTTGAACGAAGATCAGGACCCTAAAGCAGTTGAAAAAATAGCCGGAAAACTTAGTGGTTTGCTGATGAATGGCGAAGAAGTCGAATACATAGCCGTTCAGAAAAAGCCTGCTGTAAACCTATCCCCCGATTGCGTTGCCTTAACAAATAGAAGGATAATTTTTTTCAGACCCCAAATTCTAGGCTTGTCGATGGAATTTCAGGATTACGTTTGGAAAGACATTTACGATTGCCATATGAAAGAAGGTATTTTAGGTGCAGAATTTTCTTTAAGGACCGTCAAAGGGCATATAAGTAAAATTGACTATTTGCCTAAAAATCAGGCAAGAAAATTATACAGCATCTCACAAGAGCAGGAGGAGAAACAAAGAGAATACAGGAGGCAGCTTGACCTCGAGGACAAACGAACTGCCGCCGGAAACATTAGTGTAACAACAGCCGCGCAACCTCAATCCGCGGTGACACCCTCAACACCCCAAGCTGACGATCCATTTGCATCCTTACAAAAATTAAAAGCTCTTCTCGACAACAACTTAATTGATCAATCGGAGTTTAATGCTAAGAAGCGTGAAATTTTGAGCCGCTTATAATTATTATCACGGCCTAGAAGTACCCTTCGCGTCTTTCTCTCAAGTAATCTTAAGATGGCGAGTCGGACATGCAGAGATGATTTTATCAAATCAAGTGGCACCAGGCAGGACCTCTAATCGTTAACAATGAAATACAAGCCTCCGAAACTTGGTTAGATAATCATTCCCATCCTCACTATAACAAATAAGTCCGCAATTACGATAATATTGTAATCGCTTTTTTAAACAAGCCCTCATTTGGAAGCCCACTGATTACGTAAAGTACACTTACCACCAAAGAAATCCCCATCCCCCTAAAAACTCTCCTCCCACGCCACAGGTATCTTCACCCTCGTACCTCCCCCTGCTACATCCGTTATCTCCACGCTTCCTTCCTTCCCATGTTCATTATTGAACAGCTCTATTCTTTTCAATGTAATTTCTATTCCGTGCGACTTATGCCCGGGTACAAAATCCCTTCGGATCAATCTGGCCTTTTCCCATGAGTGGAGGGAGTTCAGTGAAAGCATCTATGTTAACGATCGAAAAAGAAATGATAAGTCATAGGAGAGGCCCTATGACTTATCTGTTTTTAATTAATGTCCTTGCCTGTTTTTAATTTATCGATCATTCCCTGAACCGCTGCTTTACTCTGATCATTAGGAGCCATGGGTAATGCTTTAGTAGCAAATTCCAATGCTTTAGGAAAATCTCCGCTGGCAGAAAGTCCTCGCGCCATTCCTGTTAAGGTGATGAACTGATCCGGAGCTTTGTTATAATTATATTGGAACACTTCCAATGCAGCTTTGGTTTTCTTTGCAGCTAAAAGCTGTCTGCCGAACTGCTGAAGCTGATTTACATTTCCAAAAGGAAGTGCCGCCTTTATTGCAGCGGCAGCTTCCTCGGATCGCCCTAACCTGTCAAGAATAATTGCTTTAGTGGAAAGCGCTGGAAATGAAGTGGGGTCGCCGGGAAAGTTAGGAGCGCTTGCAAGTGTGGCCCACTCTAATGCTTTTTCAAGCCCGTAATTATTTTGTAATGCCCAATTTGCTGCAATGTTCAGTCCCTGGGGCGTAAAACCTTTTGGATTTTGTGCTTCAGCAGCAAAAGCATCCAATTGTTGTTTCAGATAGTCTACTTCCACTTTAAAAGGAATAGAGAGTTTATCCCAGGAAAGGGAAATTATTGCGGAGTTGGGTGTTTGCCCTGAGAATTCAAACTTTAAATTCTCAACAGCTTTATCGATGGGCTGTGGCTTTACTTTTACACGTAAGGCATCGTCTTTTTCGTCATAAAAAAATGAACCCCATGAATCATTTTTTTTCGAAAAAATGATTGTGCTCTCAAGGGAATCGTAGGCAATAAAAAAACCATATTTCCCCTTTGCGAGAGGTTGACCCTCTATTTTTACGTCATGGTCAAATTCAATAACTGTATTTTCATTGGCTCCTGCACGCCATGGTGCAGGTTTGCGGCTTCCAAAGCCCTGGTCCACAAATCCTTTGTGAATTACCTGTCCCCAGATCTTTCCCTCACGCCCATTCAGCTTAGGACGCCCGTAAGCAATTGATACTTCTGTAAGTCCCACCTGTTCAGCAACCTTCGCTTTTTTCGTATAGCCGTTAGGAGCCGCCGAATTAAACGGTACCTGTGCAAAAGAGGGCAGGGCAAGGCAAATAGCAATAATTAAATAAGCATATCTCATAATCCTGTTGTTAAATGGTGTTTGTTGCATATCGAAGCTTTAAGTGTTGCAGATAATGAATAAGGTGTTTCGTTAAGTATTTTACACGGAGTCAGATATCTGCGCAAACGCAAATTATTATTCTGGGTAGTCTGTTTTATAAGAAAAGGACGAAATAAAGTTTTTCGGGACATATAGTGTTCTGCTCCAAAGGTATTTGTGTATGACCAAAATATCCCCTTTCTATTATCTTTTTGAACTAATAAATACTTATCCATCCATAAAATTCCCTGTTTGTACTCAAATAGGATGATTGGTACTTCCACCGTTTTTTAGCAAGCATTTTTTTTGTGTTTTTGCTTGTCTTGTCAGAGTACTTGCTATTATCATTTTTATTTTAAACAAAAAACTAATGAGAAAATTCTTTTGCCTTCTTCTTTGTACATTTTTGGTGGCAAGCTATGCAGGAGCTCAGTCCAGGCCGATCTCCGGCCGCGTGACAGATGAAAAGAACACTCCTGTTGCAAATGCCTCAGTAATTGTAAAAGGAACTAAGATAGGCGCTACTACAAATACCGCAGGTGAGTTCACCTTGTCGGTCCCGGCTAATGCTACAACATTAGTTATTTCTTCAGTAAACTTTGAACCTTCCGAAGTGCCTATCGGTTCTAATAGTACAGTAAACGTTTCATTGAAAACCCCGGATGCTGCTCTGCAGGAAGTGGTGGTTGTTGGATATGGAACCGGTAGAAAAGTAGGTACCGTAGTGGGTTCTGTTGCAACTGTAAACGCTGAAAAAGTACAGGACAGACCAGCGGCTAACGCATTTGATGCGTTGCAGGGTAAGGTAGCAGGTCTGCAGGTGTATACATCAAGTGGAGAACCCTCTCAATTATCAACTTTAAGGTTGCATGGTGTAGGTTCTTTGGGAGCCAATTCTACGCCTTTGTATGTAATGGACGGCATTCCTGTTGCCCAGGCTACCATTATTAACCTCAATCCGAATGATTTTGAGAGTATATCAATATTAAAAGATGCATCGGCAACATCTATTTATGGATCACGTGCTGCAAATGGTGTGGTTTTTATCACAACAAAGCGCGGATCAACTAACAAACCAGCTACTATAACGCTGCAGACTCAGCACGCCGTGTCAGCTTTAGCAAACACTGATTTCTTTAACAGATTCATGAATGCAAAACAGTTGTCTGATTTTTTTGTGGCTTCAGGTTACAGAACACAAGCTCAAATGGATGCTACCCTCACGCAGTATCCTAATGATTACAAATGGCTTGATGCATTTTATAGAGATAGAACTCCAACTGACCAGGTAGATCTGTCTATTTCAGGTGGTGGCGGCAAAACTTCTTACTTTGTTTCAGGCGGTTACTTTAACCAAAAAGGTTTGGCTTACAGGTCTGGCTTTAAGAGATATACAATGCGTACAAACATTGCATCACAGATCAATAACTGGGTAAAGTTTGGAGGAAATTTGTTCTTTGGCAGCAGCACACAGGAAACAAATCCATACAATGCTAATAGTTTAGGAAGAGGTTTAGGATTATTAGCACCACCATGGTTTTCACCAATTGATCCTGCTACCGGGGAACAATATTATGGTACCATACCTGGCTGGGGTAATAACTCTCCAAGGTATTTAGAAGAGAAATCATACGGTGAGACCAATAATGTTCAATTCAATCCTTCAGGGTTCATTACACTTACTCCATTCAAAGGATTAACGCTGAAGACTCAGGCCGGTATAGAATTTTATGACAACCGTACTACCTCTGGAAACCTGCCTTCTTTGAATAACACATTCAGTGGAAGCACAAATGAAGCTTTTGCAAGGGGCGTAACCAAAACCATCACAAATACAGGTGAGTACAAATTTGACATAGGTGCCGATCATCAATTTACAGCACTGATCGGGCATGAGTTTATTGATGATGTGGCAACAACAATTGGTGCGGGTTCTTCAGGCCAGTCTGATGACAGGCTGATTTTATTGAACCAGGGAACTACTGGTTTTACTGCCGGTTCGTCTAAAATTGAGTTTTCTTACTTGTCTTATTTCAGTAGGATAGAGTACAATTTCATGAACAGGTATTTCCTGGATGCTTCTTTCCGCCAGGATCAATCTTCCCGTTTTGGAGTTGATAACAGGACTGCCAATTTCTGGGCCATTGGTGCAATGTGGAAAGCCAAAGATGCCGCCTTCTTTGCCGACAAAAAATGGTTAAGTGACCTCAACTTCAAAATTAGTTATGGTACGCAAGGTAATTCGGCTATTCCGGGTACTCCAGCCGTTGCAAATTATCAAAGCCAGGCATTAGTTGGTACCACCTCTTATGCAAATCTTGGCGGCTTTGCTATTACACAACCAGGCAATCCGCTTTTAGGTTGGGAAAGTCAATCTAAACTCACTATCGGAACTAACTTTAGTTTGTGGAACAGGGCCCGGTTTAACGTAGAATTTTATAACCGTGTTACAGAGGATATGTTGGTCTCAGTTCCATATCCCTTTACTTCAGGATTTACTTCTAATACAGAGAACGTAGGTTCATTAAAGAATACCGGCTTTGATTTCACTTTTGATGCAGATGTTTTAAACACAAAGGACGCTTACATTACTCCGTATTTTAATCTGAATTATAATACAGATAAGGTAACGGAACTATTTCAGGGCAAAGAATATTGGATCACTCCTAATACCGGTGTTCTCTGGGCTGTTGGTAAGCCGGTGTCTTATAGTTATCCCATATTTGCCGGCGTAAATCCTCAAAATGGTAATCCTGAATGGTATTTGCCTGACACCAAGATCATGGAAACGCGTAAAGATGGCGCTGCTGTTACAAGTGCTTTTTCAGCGGCTACATTGGAGCAGAATACAGGCATAAAGCGTAACCCGCCATTAAATGGTGGATTTGGTACCACAGCCGGTTACAAGGGCTTTTTTATGAGCGCTGATTTCAGTTTCTCCAAGGGGAAATTCATGATCAACAACGACAGGTATTTCTTTGAAAATCCAAGAGTGTTTACCGGGTACAACCAGTTTAATACTGTTAATGATTTCTGGAAGCAGCCCGGTGATATTGCCCGTTTCCCAAGGGTAGGTGTTACTAACTGGACGCAGTTTGACAGCAGGTTAATTGAAGATGCTTCTTTCATGAGGTTGAAAGCGTTTACAATAGGATACAACTTTCCGCGGACCATACTTAATAGAACTTCAATTGTAAAAGCTGCTAAGTTTTATGTAACTGGTAGAAATCTTTTAACCTGGACTAAGTATACAGGTCCTGATCCTGAAGTTGATTTAAACCTTGGATTGGGCACAAACCCCAATACAAAACAAGTAGCTGTGGGCCTTGATATTACTTTTTAATAGTTATAATAATAAAATATTAAAATGAAATTGAAATCATATTATATAGC
>JBAVMD010000807.1:0-1667 GCA_049689695.1 Chitinophagaceae bacterium
GGTCATAACCTCCAGGAGCACTCCATCGTATTGATTCGCGGAGGCCGTGTGAAAGATTTACCAGGTGTACGTTATCACATCGTGAGAGGAAGCCTGGATACAGCAGGTGTGAAAGACAGGAAGAAGAGCCGTTCTAAATACGGAACTAAGAAGGACAAGAAGAAGTAATCCTTTATTCAAAACGAATTACACGAATTTGCGAGCTGGTAAATATATCCAGCGATAAAGAGAAATAAATATGAGGAAATCACAAGCCAAAAAGTTACCCTTAGCTCCTGATGCTAAGTACAACGACATCCAGGTTACCCGTTTTGTGAACAACCTGATGTGGCAGGGCAAAAAGAATACAGCCTACAACATCTTTTATGATGCCATGGATAGAATAGCCAAGCAAACCGGCGAGAACGGTTATGATATCTGGAGAAGGGCATTGTCAAACGTAACTCCTTCTGTTGAAGTAAGAAGCCGTCGTATTGGTGGCGCTACCTTCCAGATCCCCGCAGAGGTTCGTCCTGACAGAAAGATCTCCCTCAGCATGAAATGGCTTATCCGCTTCAGCCGCGAAAGAAACGGCCGCAGCATGTCTGAAAAGCTAGCTTACGAGATCATGGCAGCCGCTAAAGGCGAAGGCGCCGCTTTCAAAAAGAAAGAAGACACGCACCGTATGGCCGAAGCCAACAAAGCGTTCGCTCACTTCAAAGTATAAAAGAATTGTTCTTCATACAGGAATCCCATGCTCAAAAGCATGGGATTTTTTATTTTAGCGTACACTCCAATCAGCAAACATGAACAAGCATCAGAAGTTGCTTTTGTTTACCGTGATACTATTTAGCCTGGCCATTATACTGATCGTATACCGCTACGAAACATTGCTGCAGACACAGAACAAAGAACAAACCCTTCGCAACATAAAAGATTGGATGCCCTCATCAAAAGAATATACTGCGGCAGAGGTCATTGAGCTGATAAAGAACAGTAAGGAATACATAGGCGATTCCATTTCCATATACGTTAGTGGCGATATCGTAAGCTTCAATAAAAAATTCCAGGGCACGCTCGCGGCCGTGATCAATTCAAAAGACAATATGGATATTGTACGCTCCAGCACCGGCATCAATAAACTTCCGTTTCAGTACAATGTTTATGTGCTTGCGGCAACTTATTATCGCAGGCAGTATGCCGATGAATTCAAATGATGCGATCCTGTAACCTTCAAAACGCTCACATGCTTCTTATCATACTTTCCTGGATCTACATCGCCTTCATCATTTTTTCATTCGGTTTGTTCTGCATGCTGCTGATAAGGAAAACGGTTCAGTCGCAGCTAAGGCTTCACCATGTTTTTGCTGAAACCCCAAATGCATCTCTGTTACTGCTGGCCGGCCTGGTAACTACTGCTGTTATCGCTTCCCTGATGTCGCTGTTCATGCCGCTTGCAGGCCTGGCTAATTTAATATTGCTGCTGCTTGCAATAGCTATCGCTTTTATATACCGGCGAAAGGCAGCTTACTGGTTATCGGATTATTGGAATGCACTTAAATCAACACATTGGGTATTGATACTATTGTTTACAGGCTTCGTATTTATATTGGCTTATCTGTCTGAATTATTTCCTTCACATCATGACTACGGATTGTATTATGGCACTACCATGCAATGGATAGAGC
>JBAVMD010000808.1:0-2559 GCA_049689695.1 Chitinophagaceae bacterium
ACGTTTGATAGAGCTGAAAGCCGGAAGAAAAGGATTGCTGGAAACGCTAGGCCTTTTCATGAACCAGCAACTGGATGAAAGCATCGTATTGCAACAGCCCGTTGTTGGAGAGAGCGCAATTGCCGCAGAGAACAACAGGCCTGAACTAAAACTTTATAATGATCAGTCGAAAGTGCTGGACCATCGTTACAAAATTCTTCGTGCAGCAAATCTTCCGCGCACCAGTTTGTTTGTGCAGGGCGGGTATGGCAGGCCAGGATTGAACATGCTTAAAAATGAGTTTCAGCCTTATTATATCGGTGGTGTAAGACTCAATTGGTCGCTCTCTGGCTTGTACACGCGCAAGCGTGATAAGGAATTGATAGAAGTAAGTAAAAGGATCAATGATATTCAAAAAGAAACTTTTCTTTTCAATACCAGCACGCAGGTCAAGCAGCAACAATCTGAAATAGATAAGTTGCGTCAACTGGTGCAATCTGATAACGACATCATTGCATTGCGTATAAAGATCAAAGATGCTGCAAAAGCGCAACTCGAAAATGGCGTGATCACTTCTAACGATTACCTGCGTGAAGTAAATGCGGAAGACCAGGCAAGACAAGCGCTCATCACGCATCAGTTGCAATTGCTGCAGGCCCAAATTAATTACCTCAACACATTAGGAAAATAACATGTACTACATCATCTTAAAAAAGACAAGTATGAAACAAATGCTTTTTCTGTTTGCCATCGTTTTATTCATCTCCTGCGGCCCTGCTGAAAAATTCGATGCAACAGGAACCTTTGAGACCACGGAAGTGATCGTTTCCTCTGAGCTCTCGGGAAAGATACAGGCATTGAATATTAAAGAAGGCGATTCGGTTTCGCAAAACAAAGTAGTGGGATCGGTAGATGCGGAAAACCTCTCATTGCAGAAAGAACAGGTAGAAGCCAGCATAGAGGCGTTGGGACAAAAAACAGCGGATGTATCGCCCCAGGTAAGTTTGCTTAGGGATCAATTGGCGGTTCAGCAATCGCAGTTGAACAACCTACAGCACGAAAGAAAAAGAGTGGAGAATTTGTTGAAGCAGGATGCGGCTACCGGCAAGCAGCTTGACGATATCAATGCGCAGATAGATGTGGTACAGCGGCAGATGAATGTTACACAGCAACAGATCAATGTGCAGCGCAGCAATGTATCCACACAAAACCGCAGCATTCTCAGTGAAGGCAAGCCGCTTCAGAAAAGAGTTGAGCAGTTGAACGACCAGTTGCAGCGCGCCAATATCATCAATCCTGTAAATGGCACGGTGATCACCAAGTATGCTGAAGCTGGTGAGATCACATCTGCCGGTAAAGCATTGTATAAAGTAGCTGATCTTTCTGAAATGATCCTGCGCGCCTACGTTAGTGGCGGACAGCTTTCGCAGGTAAAGCTTGGTCAATCGGTGAAAGTGCTGGTGGATGATGGAGATGATAAATACAAAGAGTATACGGGCATCATTTCATGGATATCAGACAAGGCGGAATTTACTCCAAAGACCATCCAGACAAAAGAAGAACGTGCCAACCTTGTATACGCAACCAAGATCAGGGTTAAAAATGACGGCTTCTTAAAAATCGGGATGTATGGGGAAGTTTTATTCAAATAGGATTTCACGCGTCCTCCTTTGCGCCTTTGCGTGAAATCTTCCAAACCAATAAACAAGTAAACCAATAAACTAAAATGGTCTCCGTTCACGAAATAATAAAAAACTACGGCAAGCCTAAACAGCCTGTTAAGGCCTTGCAGGGCATTTCCTTTGACGTAGCGAAAGGCGAATTGTTCGGATTGATTGGTCCAGACGGTGCCGGAAAAACTTCACTGTTTCGTATTCTGACCACATTGCTGTTGCCCGATGGCGGAACAGCATCTGTTGACGGGCTTGATGTAGTAAAAGATTTTAAATCCATTCGCAAGCGCGTTGGTTACATGCCCGGAAGATTTTCGCTTTACCAGGACCTCACTATTGAAGAAAACCTTGAATTTTTCGCGACCATCTTCAATACATCGGTCAAAGAAAATTATGAGTTGATTAAAGATATCTATGAACAGATTGCGCCGTTCAAAGACCGCAAGGCAGGAAAGCTGTCTGGCGGAATGAAACAAAAACTTGCGCTGAGCTGCGCACTGATCCATCGGCCAACTGTTTTATTTCTTGATGAACCCACTACCGGTGTGGATGCAGTTTCGAGAAAAGAATTCTGGGACATGTTGAAGAAGCTGAAGCAGCAGGGCATTACCATTCTTGCATCCACACCTTATATGGATGAAGCGAGCCTTTGCGACCGGGTTGCTTTGATACAGGATGGAAAGCTCTTATCTGTAAACACACCTGCGGGCGTTATCGATCAATTCGGGAAGCCCTTGCTGGCTGCAAAAAGTAACAACATGCTGCAATTGCTGGGTGAATTAAAGAATGCGCCCGGTGTGGAAGAAGCCTATCCTTTTGGAGAGTATCATCACGTGGTGTTAAAGGAAAATGATGGTGAACAAAAGCTGCGCGCACATCTGCAATCAGGCGAGGTTGAACTGTTTGC
>JBAVMD010000809.1:0-4577 GCA_049689695.1 Chitinophagaceae bacterium
ATGCAGGATATGGGTTAGGAAATGGTGCAGTATCACATTTCAATTCCAGCGGAGAAATAAGTGCAGAAGGTTGGGGTGGCGATAAAGCTGCAACCTGGTGGATGCTGAGCAAGTATGAGGGATTTGCTCCCACAGGCGATACAATGCTGCAAGGGCGCACCCTGGATAAAAGGCTTAAAGAAACTTTTATGCTGCCAGGATACTCGTATCCTGAAATTACAAGAACAGTCGGTGGCGTAGATTTTAAACCTTATGTAGTTCCTTTTACATTAGATGCGCAGCGCAATTTTGCCAATATAAAGAAGTACACCATTGGACAAGGCAAAGATTTTGGAATACCAACTATAGAGCCGCAACGCTACCCCAACAACACATACATGTTGCGGTTAGCAGAAATGTACCTTATTTATGCAGAAGCTACGCTGGGTAATGGAGCTACAACAAGCGATGCCACAGCAATGCTGTATTTTAATGCCATTCGCTCAAGAGCTGGTTTACCTGCTCTTTCTGATGGTTCCGGCAATCCTTTGCCGATAACCCTGGATGCAATATTAAATGAGCGGTTCAAAGAATTTGCGATGGAAGGCATGGCATGGTATGACATAGTGAGCCTGCATTACTGGAATCCAACAAAGGCTTTTGGCATATTGAATTCGCAGGACAGAGGGTTCTATTACATTACTCCGGATAATGTTACCAACCCTTCAGTTTGGACAATTAAAAAAACGCCATGGGCAAATCCTCCTGCCAACCCACGATTGATCAATGCCAATGATGGAAATTTCAGGATCCCGATTCCATCAGTCGAGTTGGCTCAGGCGCCATGGTTAAGCAATCCGGCGGTTGATTATCCATAAAAACTTTCATCATAAAAAAGAAAACATTCAAATGAAAACGATAAATAAAACCTTGATGATGCTTTTTATGGCTGTTGCTGTAATAGGCATTTATACATCCTGTAAAAAGGATCGTTCCAAAGGTGAGCCCCGCATTGATTATGTAAGGGTCACAAATCCTACTTCTTCAGACTCTCTGTTGGTTGGTGCAGGACAAGGGCAACTTATTGCTATTGTGGGTCAGAACCTGGAGGACGCAGTAGAAATATGGTTTAACGATCAACGAGCCGTATTGACGCCTACTTATATCACAAGCACTACAATTCTTGTGAGCGTGCCCAGTAAAATACCTACTACCATTACGAATAAGATAAGGATTATTTTTTCCAATGGTAAAGAGCTGGAGCATAGATTCCAGGTGCAGATCAGCAAGCCAACAGTAACAAATATGGTTTCTGAGTATGTCAATGCGGGCGATATAGCTACTGTAAGAGGAAATTATTTTTATGCACCGCTAACGGTAACGTTCACCGGAGGCGTAACCGGTGAAATTGTATCTATAAAAGACCAGGAGATCCAGGTACGGGTACCTGCCGGGGCCCAGCCTGGTCCAATTAAAGTAAAAACAAATTTTGGCGAAACGGAATCGCAGTTTTTGTTCAGGGATAATAGAAATTTATTCATTACCGGTGACCCGCATGAAGGCTGGTGGGGAACTTACCTGGTTACTAACCCTGGTGCCGGAGATCCTGCAAAGATCAGTGGAAATTATTATCGGTTTAAAAAGGCAGTAAAAGCCTGGGTATGGGATACGCCTGAAGTGGCAGGTGGTCCGGCAAATTCAATGTCGACAAGTAAAAATATTCCTGATGCTGCCTTGCTGAAGCCTGAAGAGTATAACCTGAAATTTGAGATCAATACCCTTAAACCATATACCTCCAACAGGATTGTTTTAAATGTAGGGTTAAGTGCAGAAGATAATAATAACTATGCGTGGAACCCACCCTATGATTCTAAAGGGCAGTGGAACACTATTGTTATTCCTTTTGAAGACATTGTAAAAAGTTATGCAGTACGGCCTGTTGTTAATCCTAACGGGTATTGGACGCGGATCCTGGTATTTGGCCCCGGTGATCTTGATGCAGACATTGCCTTTGATAACTTCCGGGTTGTTCCAAAGCTGAAATAACATTACTAAGAATTCAATCAGAAATAATGAGCAAAATATTTAATCTTCGATTGTTATCATTGGTATGTTTTGTACTATCAATAGTTATGTTCGGGTCTTGTAAAAAAGACAAAAATGCGAACAGCGGACAAACTCAACTGCTTAGTTTTGGTCCTACGGGCGCAAAGCATGGAGATACCTTACGGTTCTTTGGTATTAATTTATCCGGAGTAACCGACATTGTGTTTACAGGCAAGGACGCCTTGGTAGCAAAGTCTGCTTTTATAAGTCAAACCAGTGAAGAGATACTTCTTCTGGTGCCTGCAGCTGCTGAGCGGGGTTATGTAACCCTTAAAACACCTCAGGGTGATATTGTAACAAAAACAATGTTGGACTTAAATGTAGCCTCTACTGTTACTACAATGACTCCACAGGCCCGTCCGGGTGATAATATTACTCTGACAGGAAATTATCTCAATTGGGTTACGAGGGTAATATTTGCCGATGGAAAGAATGTCGACACATTTGTTAGCAAATCGCTGACACAATTGGTTCTTAAAGTGCCATTGGATGCACAAACAGGCCGTCTTACAATCAACTACAGTGGCACCGCACCGATACGCGTGGGAACTACAGATACATTCAAGGTAACCTTACCAATGGTGACTGGTCTGTCTCCCAATCCTGTTAAACATGCTGAAAATTTAACCATCACAGGTACTGATCTCGATTTAACTGCAGCAGTATCATTTGCAGGAGTATCAGCGCCCATAACATCATTTGTTAGCAAAACTGCAACCCAAATAGTGGTTAAGGTCCCTGCGGCTACGACTGCCGGCAAAATTTCATTGTCTGCTGCATCCGGAGTGAAGACTACATCGACCCTAGACCTGAACCTGATGTTGCCTTCGTTTGCAACGATGGCGCCTAATCCTGTTGATCCAGGCGCAAACCTTACCATTACCGGAACTAATCTTGACCTTGTTGATTCTATTACTTTTCAGAATGCCGCTGCTGTCAAAACTTTTGTGAGTCAAAGCGCATCACAGATTGTAGTAAAGGTTCCCGCAGGCGTTGCAGAAGGAAGGGTAACCCTGGCTGTGAAAAATTCAACATTGAAAGTGTTGTCGGCCGATCTTTTACAAATTACCGGAGCCGTTCCTCCGCCGACTATTGCTTTTCCAATTTATAATGATGCCGTTACTTCTAACTGGAATGGTTGGATCGGTGGCGGATGGGGAGGCACATCAGACCGGGATAATACCACTCCAACAAGGGAAGGAGTTAAATCGATCAAGATTAGTTATGTGGGTTCGTATGGATCGCCTTTCCAGATAGGTGGCGCAAGCATCAACCTTGCACCTTTTACAACCTTTAAAATTTCAGTGTATGGTGCGCCAGGCAGTGCGGGTAAAACAATTACCATCGGCATCAATGGTGTGAACGGAAAATATAATATTAACGTGATAGAAGGTAAATGGACAGATTATGCAATTCCCATTTCCACTCTTACAACGTCAGCTACGCTGGCAGAGATTTGGGTTCAGGAATACAGCGGCACTGGTGGATTTACCGTTTTTGTGGATGCGCTTGGGTTGAATTAAACTGTCACGAGAGCGTAGAAGCTTTGTGCAACTAATTCTTTTACTTATTACCGGCAATTGCAGACATCTCTGCAATTGCTTTTTTTTGGTTCAACCGCGACCCTTTTGCCTACATGGGCATGAAAGAGATCGACGTGGCCCTATTGATCCTATCTTTAGCTAATGGATGAAAATAAAATACGTCTCAGCTTCTCGAAGCAGGGATTGATGAAAACCTTTGGTGCGAAACTTATTTCCGTAGAAGATGGTAAAGTAATAATTGAATGTTCATTGAACGAAGGCCTGACACAGCAGCACGGCTTTTTCCATGCCGGGGTTTTAACAGGCATTGTAGATAGTGCTTGCGGATATGCAGCATTTACACTAATGCCGGAAGGGAAAGAAGTTTTAAGCGTCGAATTCAAAATAAATTTCTTAAAGCCTGCTAACACGCCTAAGATCATTGCGATTGGAAATGTTTTACAATCAGGAAAAAACCTCACGGTTTGTGAAGGAAGCGTTTATGACGCGACGCATACAAAACTGATTGCAAAGATGCAGGCAACCATGATTGCTGTTGATGTCTAATACCATTACTGTCTCTCTCAAATTCATCAGGACAGCTCATGACTGTAAAGCTTGCATTTATTCTTTAATTTGATATATCTCAAACCTGAATAAGCCGCTTAATGATCTTGCCAAGCATAAGCCTGAAAGCTACCAGCTTTTTGCCCGCCATAATGGTCGTGTTATTCTTGTTTACACACAAAGGTTTTGCGAAAGACCGCAGCGTAACCAATGAACCTGATTCAGCTTATTTATTTTCTTACGGAACCAATGGTTTACGCTTTGCCTGGAGCCTCGATAAGGAAAAATGGACAGCCATCGGTAATGGCTATGCTTATGTAAAGAGTGATTATGGGCGCTGGGGGTCGGAAAAGAAAATGATTGCGCCGTACCTCATCCAGGGGAGAAAAGGTGAATGGCAAT
>JBAVMD010000810.1:0-17813 GCA_049689695.1 Chitinophagaceae bacterium
CCCCGCCTCTTGCTATTGTGAGTTCTTGCTGCGGGGTTCGGGATGAACTGTGAGTTGCAGGTGGAGTGATGCTTCACAAATTAGTAATGACCAATGACCAATTGACTTAATGACTAACGAAAACATATTCGAAACCGGCCAGGTCCTCCTCATCAACAAACCACTTCGCTGGACATCCTTTGATGTAGTGCGCAAGGTGAGGAACATGATGAGAATAAAAAAAGTAGGGCATGCAGGCACGCTCGATCCGCTTGCCACCGGGCTGCTTATTCTCTGCACCGGAAAATTTACCAAGCGCATTAACGAATTCATGGCGCAGGAAAAAGAATACACGGGCAGCTTTACTTTAGGCGCCGTAACACCTACTTACGATCTTGAAAGCGAACCGCAGGATTTTAAAGGCTACGATCATATTACTCCTGATGACATTGCGCAAGCAATGCAGCAATTCATCGGCCCTATTCAACAATTGCCTCCTGCACATTCTGCTATCAAGGTAGATGGCAAGCGCTTGTATGAACTGGCGCGTAAAGGGCAGGAAGTAAAACTGGAACCGCGCAGTGTTACTATCCATGAATTCGAGATCACATCAATGCAGTTGCCCGTTCTGCACTTTCGTGTGGTGTGCTCCACAGGCACGTACATACGAAGCCTCGCACACGACATGGGCAAGGCTTTGCAATGCGGCGCATACCTCAGCAGCTTATGCCGCACGCGCATTGGAGAATTCGCTTTGCAACAATCATGGAATATGGAAGAAACAGAGAACTGGATTAAAGAACAATTGCAGCATCAGAACGGATAGTTGATACCCAGTTGAAGTTGTCCGTTAAAGGGCCGCCAGTTATAGAACCATTTGCCCTCATCTGTTTTTCTTTGCGGGTCTTTCACTTTGTATGCGTAATCGATCCTGATAAGGAAGAAATTAAAATCGAAGCGCAGACCTGTGCCCGTGCCTATCGCAAGATCTTTACCGAGCCGCCCGATATTGAAATCGGAATTTTCGAGATCGGGATCATTGAAAGTTTTTCTCAGCCAGATGTTACCTGCATCCACGTAAAAAGCGCTGCCTATTTTTATTCCACCGGGCAGTGTACCGATCTGAAAACGGTATTCGAAGTTTGCTTCCAGCTGGATGTCGCCAAACCGGTCGCGGAAGATCGTATCCTTCGGGAAATTGGAGCCCCATCCCAACTGCCTCACCTGCCAGGCGCGCATGCTGTTGGGACCGCCCGCAACATATTGCTTAAAAAACGGAAGTGTTCTTTCTTTAACGCCCCGGCTGCTGTCGCCATAGGCAAAGCCCATTCCTCCAAATAACCTGAATACCATAGCAGATTTAGTGTATTGCAGCCAGTGCCTGTATTCAACGTCCGCTCTTACGAAACGGAAAAGTCTTGCGTTGATGTCCATCGACTTGCTCAGTCCAGTTAATGCGCCGCTTTCCTCAACGCCAATGCGCACTGCGTTGAAATGCCTGCCGGTTTGTTTCTGCCAGCGGTAAGCGCCCTGCATGCTTACCACAAGTCCGTCGTTAAATGCATACCGCAGGTAGGGATTCCGGTCTTCCAGTTTCCGGAGGCTGTCAGATTTATTCAAACTGGTATATTCCACATTCAATAGCCTTGCAAACCAAACGTGATTGCGCTTGCCCCACTCGTATCCGAATGCAACATTGGTGGAGAGCAGGTTAAAGAAAAGCCTGCGGTCCGTATACGAACCGTTGAGAGAAATAACTGTCCTGGGCGATGTAAGACTGTCCTGGTTCCTGATCCACCACGAGAAAGGCCACACGAATTTCGGGATATAGATATTGTGTGCGAGGCTGGTCTGCAGCGTTTGAAAAACATTCTTGCCCAGCTCAAAACCCACCCTTGCGTTGGTAGTGGTTTGAATGGATTGCCGTGCAAAATTCCTGTTCCGGAATCCCACGTTAAAGCCCACGCCAAACAGGTTGCTGGCGGCAACCAGGTCTGCATTCACATTGTTGGCATTGTTGCGGCTTACCTCCAGGTCGAAAATGGCAGTGAATTTTTTTGCAGGATATAGCGTGATCTCCACATCCAGTGTTGAATCGTTCTCCAGGCTCTCAAACACATCTACGTTGGCCTGCGCCCAGGCGCCCAGCTGGTTGAACGTATTGATGGTCCTGAAATAATTATCCTGCCTGTAAAGCGTGCCTGGTTTTAAAGCCGTAAAGTCAGTCAGGAAACGGCGGTGGAATTTCTCAGACCGGGTAATAACGAAAAAATTACCGATGCGCATGGTATCGCGCCGCACATTTTCGAAGGTATCGATGGCTACCGGAACATCGGGATAGATGGTGACCTTGCTGATATAATACGGACGAATGTGTGTTGAATCTCTTACCGGTCTTTGTTTGAAGATCACATCTATGGTAGGATTTTCTCTCGTTCGCCTTAATTGTTCCAGCAGTATCGCCTGTTCAAACTCATCGAGTGTAGGATCTATCAAAGCTTCGGCAACCGTATCTACTTCGGCATAAATATCTTCTTTGGAAACTTTATAATACCCGTTGTTTCGCAACAATGTGATAAGCCGGTCAAGCTCCTCTGCAACTCCGGCCTTGGTGTAAGCCTGCCCTTTTTTCAACACGGCATCTTTGCTGTGCAGCTTTGCTATTTGCTGCCAGGCAGGGCTGGTCAATGCATAATCCACTGAATCCAGTGTTAGGTTTTTACCGGGCGTGATCTCAAAATTTATGATTGTTCTTTGCTGGTCGCGTACGGTCTTAAAGACCGCGGTATCTTCTATCCGGGAGGCGAAATATCCCAGTGAACGCATCAGGGCGTTCATAAAAGCCCGGGTCCTTACCACGTTGTTGCTGTCGTAAGCCGGCGGGCGGGAAATGGTATTCCACAAAGGATAAGAACGGGTGCGTACGCGAATGCTGTCGTCAAGCTGCTCCTGCAGCCTTTCTTCTAACTCGTTTCTAACAGTAGCATTTTTTGCATCCCGCACCTTTACATTTGTCTCGTATACGAAGGGCTTATCTTTCGGATATTTCTTTACAAAAGTCAGGGCACAACCGGAAAGCAGAACAGGAAGCAGCAGCACCGCACAACACTTGAGCAAAGAAAATGTAACTTTCCGGGGTTGTAACATAAGGCAGTAAACGAAGGTGCAATGCTAACGAAAGCACAGGTCAAATATATTCAAAGTTTGGGCCACAAAAAATTAAGAGAGAGCGAACGCGTGTTTGTGGCTGAAGGACCCAAATTGATTAACGAATTATTAGGTTCCGGAAACGTAAAGCCGGTAGCTATTTATGCTGTAGATGCGTTTGCAGATAAACATCCACAGCTTCAGCAACTGGTTGGCATCAGCAATGCAGAGCTGGAGCGCATTTCAGCGTTATCAACGCCCAATGAAGCATTGGGTATTTTCAACCAGCCGGTATTTGAAGAACCATCATTTGCAAATGGCATTACCCTGATGCTCGACGGTATCCAGGACCCGGGCAACCTGGGATCTATCATTCGCTCGGCAGACTGGTTTGGTGTGCGCACCATCATCTGCAGCAACGATTGCGCAGATAATTTCAACTCCAAAGTAGTGCAATCAACCATGGGAAGCATTGCGCGTGTGCAACTGGTGTATACAGACCTTCACGAATTCATCGACTCCTCCTTCCTGCCATCATTATACGCCGCAACGCTCAACGGCCAGAATGTTTTTGAGATGGAACCGGTAAAAGAAGGAGTGCTCATCATCGGCAACGAATCAAAAGGCATTCACGAAGAGCTCATCAAAAAAGCCCATCACCACATTACCATACCGCGTAAAGGAAAGGCAGAGTCGCTGAATGCGGGAGTTGCAGCAGGAGTATTGTTATCTCATTTAATTTGAAAATGTGAAAATGGCTCAATTGCTCAATGAAACGCTCGCTAAGGCTATACAGCAATTGGGTAATTTCACGCATTTTCATTTTCCAATTGCGCCATTTTCACATTTTCAAATTACCTAAATTGTATAGCCTTCACCGGCCTCACCCTCTTCACCACCAGCGTTGGTATCAATAGAATGCCAAAGCAAATAATGAAAGTGCCGATATCCACTGCCAGTATATGCCACCACTCCAGGTTCACTGCAACGGTGGAAATATAATACATCTCTTCCGGCAGGCTGATAAAGCCATACTCCTGTTGCAGCCAGCATAAAAAAACACCAATGATGTTCCCGATGAGTATACCCAGCACCGTTATAATGCTGCCATGAATTAAAAATATCTTTTGAATTTTTCCATCAGGCGAACCGAGGGCTTTGAGTATGCCCACCATTCTCGTTCTTTCCAATACCAATATGATCAGGCAGGTGATCAGGTTAAGACTTGCTACAATGATCATAATGATGAGTACAATGGCAATGGTCTTGTTCTGCAGGTTCAGCCAGTCGAAAATATGAGGGTATAATTCCTGCGTGGTGCGGCTTTTCCATTCTACCGGCAGTTCTGCAAGAATATCGAAACTGATGTCTTCCATCTTTGTATAATCCTGCAGGAACAATTCATAACCGCCGATCTCTTTTTCGTTCCAATCATTCAATCGCTGTATCAGCCTCAGATCGCCGAAGGCGATTAGCTTATCGAACTCTTCCACGCCGGAGCGGTATATTCCTACAATGTTAAGCTTGCGGGGGCGGGGAGGGGAGCCGTTTGCCTGAACGAAATATACCAGCACCTGGTCGTTCAGCTTTAGCTGCAACTGGCTGGTGGTATATTCCGATAAAACGATCTCGTTGCTGTAACCACTATCAGGAAAAGCTATCCATCTTCCCTGCTGCAGGTATTCGCCCAGGTGCTTGAAATTGTAATTCTTTTCAACTCCTTTGAACTGTACGCCTTCAACGGCTTCGGCAGTTTTAAGGATGGCGTTCTTGGTGCCAAAGGCCTGAACTGCTACCACGCCTTCTTTGCTTTTGAGCAATTGCTCTACCGTATCGTTTTTAAGTATCGGAAGCTCTTCGGCTATGGCTACCTTGTCTGGCGCATAATGCTGCACCCTTATGTGTCCCCAGAAGCTGAATACCTTTCGGCTGATGGTTTGCTGGAACCCGCTTGTAAACGCAAAAGTGATGATCATTACCGCTACGCTGATGGCCGTGGCCACTGTAGCCAGCCGGATAATGAACCGAGAAAAAGACTTTTTCTGGTTGAATGCAACACGCCATGCTATGAACGAAGCCAGGTTCAATGATTTCTAATTTGTGGTCAAAAGTAGGGGCTTATCAAAAACAGGCCGATTTTTTTAACGTTTTGTAGTAACATTGGTCGTTCAAAAGGCCGTCTTGCACTTTAAAATCATAGCCGATGCGGAATGTGTTGTTGCTTTTGCTGATCTCTTTTCAATCGTTCGGACAGATTCCTGAAAAGACTTATATGCCGCGCATACAGTCGCCTCAGTTGCATGTATATGGCAACCAGGTGGCGTACCCGATCATTAAACTAAATGGGGCCGACCGGCTTGAGCTGCATTTTGATGATCTTGATGCCAACGTCAAAAATTATTCTTACACGTTTCAGCTTTGCAATGCAGACTGGACTCCGGTGATGCTGAGCCAGTTCGATTACATCCGCGGTTTCTCCCAGCAGCGTATCAGCAACTATCGCGTGTCTACGCTGGCTTACACGCGCTATACGCATTACCAGGCCATTCTTCCAGACAGGAATTGCATGCCCAGCCGCTCAGGAAATTATATTTTGAAAGTGTTCCTGGATGGAGACACCGCAAAGCTTGCTTTTACCAAGCGCATGCTGGTGTATGAAGACAAGGCCGTAATTGCAGCGCAGGTGCAGCAGCCTTTCAATACGCGCTATTTCCGTTCGCACCAGAAGATACAGTTGAAGGTGAACACAAAGAATTTCGATGTGGTGAATGCGCACCAGCAGGTGAAAGTAGCTATCCTGCAAAACGACAGGTGGGATAATGCAGTGACCAATATCAAGCCTACGTTCATGACCAATAATCAGCTTGAATACAATACAGAAGAAGATGCGGTTTTTCCTGCGGGAAAAGAATGGCGCTGGCTCGACCTGCGCAGTTTCCGTTTGCAGAGCGACCGCGTGCTGAAAGCAAATTATACAGATAAATCCACAGAGATATTTGTGAAGCCCGATTTTACCCGCAGATCGCAGCAAATTAATTTTTACCGGGATATTAATGGGCATTATTATATCGAGCCAACAGAAAGCATCAATCCTTTCTGGCAGTCTGATTACGCAACAGTAAGATTTACTTATGTGCCATCCGGTAACATTCCTTTTCCCGATAAAGATGTTTATCTCGTGGGGCAGCTTACTAATTACGGCGCGGCCGATTCCTCGCTCATGCGTTTCAATGCAGAGAAAGGCGTTTATGAAACTTCTCTTTTTCTAAAGCAGGGTTATTATGATTATTCTTACGTAACAAAAGAACGCAACAACAAAGCGATCAGCTTCGAAGAAACGGAAGGCAATTACTGGGAAAGCGAAAATGAATATACCATCCTTGTGTATTATCGTTCGCTTGGCGGAAGGGCCGATGAGCTGGTAGGTATTGCGAAGATCAATTCACTTACGGGCAGGCCTGGTTTCTGAGGCTTCGCCTTTCACTACCCCATACACTCACGACATAAAAAAGGCGAAGCCTCTGCCCAAATTCCTTATATTTGCCGCTGGCAGGTCTTACACGACCAGCTCCTGCTGAATCCCCCAGGACCGGAAGGTAGCAAGGGTAGGTGGTCGTAGCGGTGCGATGTAAGTAATCTGCCTTTTTTTATTTCCCCTGGTCCCTCAATCTTGTCCCTTGTTCCTTACTCCCCGTTGCTTACTTTTGCAGCAATCAATCACACTACAATGAAATTTTTTATTGATACTGCTAATTTATCGCAGATAAAAGAGGCCCATGAACTTGGAATCCTCGACGGAGTTACTACCAACCCTTCACTGATGGCCAAGGAAGGCATTAAAGGCGAAGACGCGGTGATGAAGCATTACCATGATATCTGTGAGTTGGTAGACGGAGATGTGAGCGCAGAGGTGCTTGGAACCGATTTCGATGGTATTGTTGAAGAAGGCAAAAGGCTCGCAGCCATTCATCCGCACATAGTGGTAAAGGTTCCCATGATCAAAGACGGCGTAAAAGCATTGAAATATTTTTCAGATAATGGTATCCGCACCAACTGCACCCTGGTGTTTTCTGCGGGCCAGGCTATACTCGCGGCCAAGGCCGGTGCATCTTATGTTTCTCCATTTATCGGAAGGATAGACGACAGCAACTGGGACGGCATGGTGCTGATAGAGCAAATGGCGCACATCTATACTTTACAAGGCTATAAAACAGAGATCCTCGCAGCTTCTATACGCAGCCCCTTGCATATTGTAAAAGCGGCTGAGGCCGGCGCCGATGTTTGCACGTGCCCGCTGGAATCCATCCTCGGATTACTAAAACACCCTTTAACTGACCTGGGACTTGCCAAGTTTTTGGAAGACGCTAAAAAAATGAAGGATTTAGCTCCTGTTGGAGCTAAGTAAAGGCACAAGGCACAAGAAGCAAGGCACAAGTTGAACAGCCGAGGAAATTCGAAGAATACCTAAAATACCAAACGGCCAGCATAACTAATGCTGGCCGTTCTTATTTATAATTTTACTTTTAATTTTTTCCTTGCTACTTAATGCTTGTCTTTCCTTGCTTCTTGTTCCTTGTACCTTACCCCCTTACCTCTTAGGTGCCCTTCTTCTTCACTGGCTTATCCTTATCCTTTCCCTTCTTTTTCCATTCTTCCATCAACTCTTCAGTTGTCTTTAACCGCTCAACGGGATCGGTGGTCTTGATGTAAATAGTAACCTCTTTCCAAACACCGGGATTTTGTTTGAGCGCGGCTTTAATGGTCACTTTTGCGTGCTTAAAACTGCTGTCAATGAACAGGCTGTTGCCGTCGAACGTGCCGGAAGAGGCTGTAAAAACAACTTCTTTGGCAGTCAGCGGCAGCCAGCGTCCATCGGAAAGCTTGCCGTCCACGTTTATGTAATTGAAAGTGCCCTTTTTAAGACTGTCGGTGTACAGGTTGAAATAGATACTGTCCACCTTCTCAGCCTTCTGGGCTTTGGAAAGGGTCAGGGAAATTAAAAAGGTGATAAGTAGCAAAAAATGCTTCATGAACAAGCTTTGAAAATCAAGTCGGAAATAGCATTACAAATGTACGATATGGCGGGAAGGTTAACATTTAATTAGCTGAAAAGACAATTAGCTGATGAGATGATTAGCTAATTAAGAACCCCCAATCAGCTTATCAGCTAATTACCAGATCAGCTAATTCCTACCTGATCTGGTATCGCACTCCCGCAGTTTTCGCCTTCCATTGATCGGTCCTGAATGGGGCTGCGGGAAAGCCCGCTTTATTGTACAGGTTCACATCATCCGGGTCGTCTGCCCATGCATAACGAACTGCAACGGGCACGGCAACGGCTTCGTGATAGACTGCGATCTTATCGCCTTCTACCATTGCTTTGGCATAATAAAACCGTTGATCGGCGCCCGCAACTTCGAACCCATTCACATAGCCGTATTTATTTTTTACATCGAACCCGCCTTCAACATTACTGAAACTCAGCAAGGCTTTATTGCCTTGTACCTGCATGGATTGAAAGACCGGCCCGCTGTACACTGCATTCTTTCCATAAGTTTTTGCAAGGGCATTGGCTGCAAGCCTTTTGCCTACGTCCTGTTTGTTGCGGGGATGGATGTCGTTGCTTTCACCGATATCTATGATCACTGCCATACCTGTGTTGGGCAACTTGAGCGCATCGGTCTGCGCTTCTCTCAGTTCGGCCCAGCCGCTTCCCTCATTGCTGTTGTTACCGCTGCCTGCACGAAAGTTTGCCAGTTGTACGAAATAAAAGGGGAATTCCTCTTTCCATTGTTTTCTCCAGTCCTTGATCATCAATGGAAAAGCGGTTTTGTATTGCATGGACCTGCCTGCATTGGTTTCGCCCTGGTACCAGATAGCGCCTGCAATGGGATAGGGCGTGAGCGGGTGTATCATGGCATTGTACAAGAGGGTGGGGTAGTCATTAGGACTTACAGCAGAAACGGGTTGATGCTGCGCGATGCGGTATTTCCAGTTGCCTGATAGCGGGATGGTAAGGCCGGTGGTTTGCAACTTCATTTGTTCTGTTTTACCGTATACTCCGCCACCCCCGCCGCCATCGATCACTTTAATGGCAATCATATTGTTTCCTTCTTTCAAAAGGCCTTCAGGAAGTTGATAGAACCTGTCAGTATTGTAAGCATTTGTATTGCCGATAAATGCACCATTGATAAAAGTGGAATCAATATCGTCAATAGGTCCCAATGAGATGATGCCTTTGCTGAGATCGCTGCCGGCAGGAATTTCAATCTGTTTTCTGAACCAGACAATGCCATCAAGATTGGGTAGCCCTGCGTTTTCCCACATAGATGGCAGTTTCATACTCTTCCAGTCATTATCATTGTATAAACCCAACGAAAAAGAGCTTGCCTCGGCTGCAGAAGGCAAAGCGCCTTGTGCGTTCTTAATTAAATTGTCCATGGCAAGTTGTTGCACCCGCGCAATGGAATCAAGGTTAGCAGGCATATTCTTTTTCAATCCCGCAAATTCAGGGTTTTCAAAAAACGAAGCATTGCTGATCCATGTTTCTACCATAGTGCCGCCCCAGTTGGAATTAATAAGACCGATGGGCACATTCAATTCTTTATATAATTCACGTGCATAGAAATAGCCGACTGCTGTGAAATTAGCGGCTGTTGCGGGAGAGCATACTTCCCATTCTCCGCCTTTTACATCATCCTGCGGTTGTAATTCAGTTGCATGTGGGATTTTAATTTGACGGATCATGCTGTAATCTGCCTGCGCTATTTCCTGCTGCGCGTTCGTTGCGCTTCTTAACGGCCATTCCATGTTAGATTGACCGCCGCACAGCCATACTTCGCCAATCAATACATCGTTCAGTTGAATTTTGTTCTTCCCGCTTACTGAAAGTGTATATGGCCCGCCTGCGGACATTTGAGGCAGGCTCACTTCCCATTTGCCCTGCTTGCCGGCTTTAGTGCTTTGTGTTGCCGTGCCCAGGCTTACCTTGACCGCTTCGCCGGGAGCCGCCCAACCCCAGATATGAATGGGCTTATTGCGTTGAAGCACCATGTGGTCGCTGAAGATGCGGGGCAGTCTTATATCTGCGTATGCGAAGGCAGATACTATAAGCAGTAACAGGCCGGAAATAATTTTTTGCATGTAACGAAGTTAAGGAAGAAGGGAGTAGCGAGCTGTGAGTAGTGAGTAGGACGAGACATGCCAAACTGACGATGGCTCACCGGTGGCTCATCCCTGGCTCCGGACTGGTTGTAAGATTTTCTATTCTTGACAAATTGGCATTATCGCTCCCACTGCCTTTCCCTACTCGCCACTCCCTACTACCCACTTGCCATTTCACTGAATTCCCTCAGCTATCCTCAGATAATACCAATTAATATCCTCCACAGTAAATTCTCTTACTCCCCAATCCTTTTCTTCAAGATGACTAACGATGTTGACGTCTGCTTCTTTGAACTCATTATAAATGTCCTCAACATTATCAACAAACCACATGATCTCGAAATGCCGTTCTGCTGTATTTACGATGGCAACATAATCCGGTGCATGATTGAACAGCAAATGCATGTGATCGCGGCGAATGCCTGCATCGTCAGTACCCCAGAACCATTCTTTGGAAAAGCCAAGCTTATCCCGGTAATAAGCAACTGTTTCCTGAAGGTCACGCACCGGCATGAAAGGGACTGAGTGGTAGAATTTTATCGGTTTCATTTTTTCATCCATTCATTAATAAAATCAATGTAATTATTGCTTACAGGCAACTCGACGTTATTGCTTAGTTGCACTTTTCTGTTCAATATAGATTTAACCTTATTAACCGGTACAATATAACTGCGATGTATTCTTTTGAACTGACCGGCCGGTAATTTTTCCAGAACATTTTTTAAGGTCATCAGGCTCATCACCGGGCGCTCGCCGGTTAAATGGATCTTCACATAATCTTCCAGGCTTTCTATATAATCTATCTGGCTTAAAGGGATCTTCAACATCCTGTATTCTGATCGTACAAATAAACTTTCTTCCTGTTCTTTATTCGTGCCTTGTTTGTATTGATAAAATTCAATAGCCCTGTTCACTGCTTTTTTAAAGCGTTCAAAATCGATGGGCTTCAGTAAATAATCGATGGCTTCCAGCTCAAAGCCTTCGAACGCGAATTTTTTATAGGCAGTAGTAAAAATAGTGAGCGGCTTTTCTTTTAAAGACCGCACAAGGTCTATGCCCGTTATGTCAGGCATATTGATGTCGATGAACAAAAGGTCTACAGGGTATGCGCGCAGGAATTCCGCGCCGGAAATGGCATCGTGAAAACTGCGCACCATCTTCAGCATCGGAAACTGCTCTACATATTGTTTGATCAGTTCCAGCGCCAATGGCTCATCATCTATAGCAACGCATTTTATTTCCATAACAAACTTGTTTGTTTGGCGAGTGGGGAGTAGGGAATGGCAAGTGGGAAAACGAATGTCTCAATGACTTAATGACCTAATGACTCCCCACTCGCCACTCCCTACTTCCCACTAGCTACTCTCTACTCGCCACTCGCCCTAATCCTCAGCTCCACCGTATAAAACCCCTCACTCTCCTCAATCTTCAACTCATGCCTGCCGGGATACAGATGTTCCAGGCGTTGTTTCGTATTGGAAATACCTATGCCGGTCCTTTCCAGGTTCTGACGGGTTGAGAAAATTTTATTGCGGCAGTACAAAGTAACAGTATTATCATCGGCGGAAATTTTAATGATGATGGGTGAAGGCTCGTGAGCGCTCACGCCATATTTAAAAACATTTTCAATAAAGGTCATCAGCAGGAGCGGACTGATATTCTTTCTTTCAAACTCACCGCTCAGGGTATATTCTACGGAAGCACTCTGGCTGAGGCGCAAACGCTGCAGGTCAATATAATCCGTAATGCAATCCACTTCGCTTTGCAAAGACACTTCTGTTTCCATTGCATCATCTGTTACATAACGCATGATGTTGGAAAGCTTCATGATGGCAGCGGGAGTATGGTCATTTTTAGTGACGGCCAGCGAATAAATATTATTGAGCGTATTAAAAAGAAAATGCGGATTGATCTGTGCGCGCAGAAAAGACAACTCCGCCTGCGTTTTATCTGCCTCCGCCCTGGTAGCTTTCTCCTGTGTTTTTCTCCACTCACGCATAAGCGTAAGCGCGATGCCGGTAGACCAGGTCATTGCAAACAAAACTATGCTTACAATGTCCACCGGCGCTTTGCCGCCCCGGCGCGGACCTCCACGTTCCGGCCCGGGTTCGAACATTTCCCTGTCTGGCGGAGGGCCGTGATCGGGGCGCATGCCACCATCACGCAGATGAAGCTGGTCAAAAGGGCGTACAAAGAAAATGGCCGTCAATAAAACTGCGGTGATCACGAGATACAGCAGGAACTTTTTTTTAAGGTACAGTTCCGGGATCAGCAGATGTGTGTTCAGGTAAAACAACACTACAAACAGCGAACAAAAAAGAAGAAAATTGGGCGAAAGAACCTGGCTTGTAATGCCGCCGCTCTCAGGTTCATTGTAAACAAAGGCGGCGATCAGGCTGAAAAGCAGCAGCCAGCCGAGTACATGAAATAAAATAGTTGATGGTCTCGATTGCATCCGGCAAAATAAAGACCATAAGTTAAGAAAATGGCAGCGTATCGGCAGATGAGGGGAATGTATGGATTAATGCTGGCCTCATGCCGGAGTTCGGTTGATAAAAATTAATCAGGATTTATGATTAAAGAAAGAAAATCATGGATTGAAAGAAGGATTAAAGGATTTCACGGATTTAGAATCTTATCCGTGAAATCCTTTAATCCTTCTTTCAATCCGTGATTCTTTCCCTGTCGCCGAAGGCGACAAAATAAAGAACCCCTCCACAAAGCAGAGGGGCCTTCTTGTTGCTTGTCATGTCAGAAACCAACCTTTATATTATAAAGAATGGCAGGCATACAAACAATCTATCTTAAAAACAATATTTCACGATATTTCGGCAGTATCCATTCTTTATCATCTATCAGCAATTCCAGCTTGTCAACATGGTAGCGGATCTCATCGAAGTAAGGCGCTTTGATGTCATCACAATAAGCAATGGCCTTGTCGCGTGTAGAGCTTAGTCCATTGGCATTCTTGCGCGCTTCGATCATTTTTTCCACCAGGTCGCTCACTGCATTGATGTGCTCAGACAACCTGCCCAGTATCTGCTTCTGGTTTGCATAGCTGCTTTCAGGTAAACCAACATCTTTCAAACCTTTGATGTTTGTGATGAGGGTATTCTGGTATTTGATAGCAGCAGGAAGAATATGGCTGCTGCAAAGCTCACCCATGATGCGGGCTTCTATCTGCACTTTCTTAATGTATTTCTCCAGCTCTATTTCATGTCTCGCCTCTAATTCTGTATGACTGTAAACATTATTGCTTTCAAACAGGTGCTTGCTGTTTTCAGTAACCAGCGCATCCAATGCCTGCGGTGTGGTTTTTACATTCGGCAGTCCGCGGCGTTCAGCTTCCTTAGCCCATTCTTCGCTGTAGCCATCTCCTTCAAACAATACTTTCTCGCTGTTCACGATGTATTCGCGGATCACATGCATGATAGCGATCTCTTTTTTCTCGCCTTTATCGATCAGCACATCTACTTCTGATTTGAATTTCTTCAACGTATCAGCCATGATGGTGTTCAGTATCGTCATCGCATTGGCGCAGTTGGCAGAAGAACCCACGGCGCGGAACTCGAATTTGTTACCGGTAAAAGCAAAAGGAGAGGTGCGGTTGCGGTCTGTATTATCCAACAGTAATTCAGGAATGCTGCGGTGAAGGTCCAGCTTAAGGATAGCTTCATCCTGCTCATCAAATTTATCGCCTACGCGCTGCTTCACATCCTGCAACACCTTGCTCAGGTATTGTCCGGCAAAAACCGAAATGATCGCCGGGGGAGCTTCGTTGGCGCCGAGGCGATGATCGTTATTGGCAGATGCAATGGATGCACGCAGTACATCAGCGTAATCATGAACGGCCTTGATGGTATTTACAAAGAAGGCAAGGAACATCAGGTTGGTCTTAGGCGTTTTGCCGGGAGCCAGCAGGTTCACGCCTGTATCTGTCGCCATGCTCCAGTTGTTATGCTTACCGCTACCGTTGATGCCGGCAAATGGTTTTTCGTGGAGCAGTACACGCAGTTTATGACGGCGTGCAACACGGTCCATAATGTCCATCAGGAGCGAGTTGTGGTCAACTGCTACGCTCACTTCTTCGAACATGGGCGCACACTCGAACTGCGCTGGTGCTACCTCGTTATGACGGGTGCGGAGCGGAATGCCGAGCTTATAAGACTCTTCCTCAAAATCGCGCATGAAAGCGTATACTCTTTCAGGTATAGATCCGAAATAATGATCTTCAAGTTGTTGTCCTTTGGCAGGCGCATGACCAAATACGGTGCGGCCGCTCATTACAAGGTCAGGACGTGCATTGAACATGGCTTCATCCACTACAAAATATTCCTGCTCCCATCCCAGGGTAGCGGCTACCTTGGTCACGTTCTTATCGAAATAATTACAAACATCAACGGCGGCGCGGTTCAAAGCTTCCAGCGCTTTCAGCAGCGGCGCTTTATAGTCAAGCGACTCACCGGTATAAGAAACAAATATGGTAGGTATGCAAAGTGTTTTGCCCTGGCCTATCTCCATAATAAAAGCGGGAGAAGAAGGGTCCCAGGCAGTATATCCGCGTGCTTCGAAAGTTGCGCGAAGACCGCCGCTCGGGAAAGAAGAAGCATCAGGCTCCTGTTGAACCAATGCATCGCCATCGAACTGTTCTATTGCAGTGCCATCGCCTTTGATGGTAAAAAATGAATCGTGCTTTTCAGCTGTTGTGCCTGTTAATGGCTGAAACCAGTGCGTAAAGTGAGTTACTCCTTTGCTTTCTGCCCATTGGCGCAGTCCGGCTGAGATCTGGTTAGCGACTGCGCGATCGATCTTTTTACCGCCGCGGATGGAGTTAGTAAGACTCTTATAAGCCTCATCGCTCAGAAATTCCCTGGCCGTTTTTATGGTAAAAACATTTTCACCAAAAAACGCGGTGATCTTTGAGGATGAACCCTGGCTTTTCTTATGCCCGTTGGCAGAAGAGCTAAGGTTATTAATGGCCTTAAAACGCAATGTTTCCATAATTGAAATTTAGTAAGTGCAAAGAAAGCACATGTGGGGAAGAAAGTCAAAAAAAATGCCCGGAATGTGGATTTTTTGGGGAATTCGAGGTAATTAATTGAAGAAAAAATGAATTATACTCTCAGATTTTGGGCTTAAAAAGGGGAAATCTCAAATATTATCATTTTCCAGCATTTGTTTATGCCGCTCAGGAAACCTGGTTGATGCGCCGGCAGCCAGGATCAGCAGCAATTCCGGAATCACCTTATAGCGTGCGATAGCTCCGGGAAAAGGAACAGTATACCCGATAAATAAATACAGAAAGATGCCAAACAGCAGGCATAGCCAGATCACCGGGTTGGTATTAGCGCCTATGCGCCGTGCTATCAGCAGTGATGCTACCAGCATGAACCAGGTGAACATTGTTTCAATAGCGGCTACCCATTGTAAAATGCCTTTGGCCTCCCAGGGTAAGGGCCTGAATAAAGTATTGATCAACGCCTGGTGAAAAGTCTGCAAAAAGCTGGATACATCCGGGCGCAATGCATTCAACTTGTAAACTGTATTTCCCTGCAACTGGAAAAATTCCTGTTGGCGATGCACCACATAAGTAAGCATGTTGACAGAAGGAGAGATTAGAGAGGTCGCAAAGAAAAATACAACTGCAACACCATATACAACAGCAAACACTTTTCCGGCAGACAAAGATCTTTTCTCTGAAATGTACCAGGCGATCAGTCCGGAGCCGAGGATTAATAAAAACGGCGAACGGAAAATGATAAGTCCAGCCAATCCAATCAAAACAAGCAGTGCATGTTTTATGTTGCCGCTGCTGAGCCAGGCATGAAAATAATAAAGTGTAATTCCCATTGCAACCATGATCCATCCATCGGGCCTGATGCCGCTGAGCCAGAAAGCCGCAGAAGGCAAAAAGAAAATAATCAGAACAGCCAGCCTGCTGCGGTTTGGAAAACGGGCAGCGAATAATTTATACAGCAGGTATTGCCCCCAGAAAGTAAGCAGGTTAAAGAAAATAACGTTGATGTAATAATTTCCGCGGCTTACCATATTAAAAACGGCCAGCGGCTTTGTGATGATCCAGTATTCAAGGTCCGACAGTAAAAAATACCATCCTTCTGTAAAACTATTATTGCGCCGGAAGCTGGCGGTAGGGTCAAGGTCTGCAAAGAATTGCAGCGGGTTATGCATCAGTTTATCGTATTCCTGCAAAGAGCCGTTGTGCAGCATCCACGTATCGTCTCCGCCGTAATATTTTTGGAAGATATATCCGTACAGGCAGCCCATGGCAACTTTAAAAATAAAACCCAGTAATATCTCGGGACGTGAAAGAGTTTTGTTTTTAGTCGTGCGGCGAATAAATAACAGGCAAAGTATAAGGATGAGAATAAAGGCTGCTGATGTGAGCATAGCGGTTAGCTGGAAGCATTAAAGCTAAGTAATTAGATTCTTTCCATGTTTTTTTTGAGTGTATTCTTGATCTTTTTCATAATCCTTTCCATATTATTACTTTCTGCTATTTCCTTGGCTAAGTGATAAAATTCAATTTCAGGTATCGTCAGGATATAATTATTTATAAAACCAAAATAGGCCAGACATAAACAAGCCATTCTTTTATTTCCATTAGCGAGCGGATGATTTTTAATTAGCAGGTAAAATAGCATACAAGCTTTATCAATAAAGCCTTTATACAAGTAAGCTCCCTGAAATTTTTGAAATGGGGTGTTTAAGCAGGATTCGAGATTGCCAATATCTGTTTTTTTTAGTTCGGGAATAGGTTCATGCCTGGAAATATGCGAAGTTTTCGCATATTCTATTAAAATAAGAAAGTCAGCAATTGTAACTGGAGATAGCCTGTTACTCATGGCTTAATTTGCTCATCATTTCACCATATTTTAAATAAAATGATGCAGCAAAGTCATGAATTTTCTTTACTCGGGCTTTAGAAGACCGGTTGGCCTTCTTCTTCGCCATAAATCGTTTGTTTGAAACGGGTATGATATTTTTTCTTACAGATTTCATAAGTAATTTCAGAAACAAGTCAAAATTAGCAATTTTGAAGTTAATATCAAGTTCGAACAGCGCAAATTTCATTTTACGGATATTGTAAAATCTCATCTGCAATAGTAGCCGCAATGTATTTATTCGCCTGGAGCGTGAAATGGCAATAGTCTACAAACACGGGCTCCCTGGAAGAAGTCAATGCGCTTAGGCTTTTTACATTCGGAGGAAAAGAATCTGTTTCGATAAGAATTTTTCGCTTGAATAAATTATTGAACGGATCATTATAGGTAGCGGTATAGTAGTTATACAAAGCTCTTTCGGTTAAGCTCATTACACTGGTATCCCTGAATGCAAGATGCGGCTGAATATAAAGCAGGTGCTTTTGTTTTCTCAAAGTAAGCAGGCTATCGAACTGCCTCAGTTCATCATAAAAAATACGTAAAGCCTTTTCACTCCTGGCATCGGCATCGGCAAATTTTATAACGCCCGGCGGCTGGGCGGCCCAGCGTCTTCTTGCCGGG
>JBAVMD010000811.1:0-4103 GCA_049689695.1 Chitinophagaceae bacterium
TCGTGATTGAGCGTAAGGCCTGCATGTTCATCAATATAAATAAAGCCGAACGCATGTGTGCCATCCTCCTCCGCCTGGAAAGCGACCCATTTGTCTTCACATTCAACAAAACGTTTATTAAACTCCAGCGGAGTTTGTGCTGCGGCGGTCAACGACCAGCAGGTGATCAGCATCAGAAAGTATTTCATGTTCAGGGTGTTTGGGGTTGAGGCTAAATATAAAACCAAAAAAGCAAACCTGTAAACCAGGTTTGCTTAATTCTGTAGCTAATGTACAGCATCGGATTATTTATCTTCTTCTACCAAACTCCTTATCTCTATTTTTTCCAGGTCACTTCTTGCCGGACCCGTTAGCAATTCTCCATCAAAAGAAAAACGTGATCCATGGCAGGGACAATCCCAGCTTTTCTCTGCAGTATTCCATCCCACGCTGCATTTTGCATGCGGGCAAACGGGGTTCACTGCATGCAGCTTGCCTGATTCGTCTTTATAAATCGCTACGCGATGGCCTTCATATTTCACCACTTTAGCTTCGCCGGGTGCCAGCTCTGCAAGCGATTCTAATTTTTCGTGGCTGAAGTATCCGCCGATCATGTGGGTAACCACATCCGCATTCTCTTTTACAAAATTGGTAAACCCTGCTACCGGCTTAATACGGTTAGGATTGAACAAGTCAGCATACTGGCTTTCCCTCGCTACAAATATTTCATGAAATACCAGTGCGGCTACATGGCTGTACGTCATACCGTTTCCCCCAAATCCCGTAGCTACCCACATGTTCTGCGCTCCACCCGGTAAATGGCCGATGTAAGGCAGGCCATCAGCCGGCTCAAAATATTGTGATGACCATTTGTTTGCTATGCTTTGAACGTGATAGTTGGTGCGGATATAACTTTCCAGTTTCGTAAAACAAGCTTCGGTATTTTCTTCATGCGCGGTTTTATGATCTTCTCCGCCCACTATTAAAAACAACTCACCATTCACTTCCTGTGTACGGTGATAATGATAAGGATCGTACATATCATACGCAAGCGCCTCAGGATATTTATCGTCTTTAAGCTTTACCGCCATAGCATAGCTGCGATAAGGCGCGCAACGGAAATGCAAGAGGTTTACTCCCGGAGGGATGTGTGTTGCATAGATAAGATGCCGCGCCTTGATAGTTCCCATGCCTGTAGCCGCTTCCAGCACATTATTCTCTTCAACCCCTTCTACCCGGCAACCCTGTATGATCACCCCGCCCGCTGCCTCAAATGCCTTTGCAATACCGAAAAGATATTTAGTGGGATTGAACTGCGCCTGGTCCTCAATCACAGCTGCTTTTTCAAAGGGAATTGGAACCGGTATTTCATTTACATAATCGATATCAAGCCCGGCAGTGCGTGATCCTTCGATTATTTTATCCAGCTCTTTGGTCTGATCTTCATTTTGTGAATACACGTATGCAGGCAATTGCCGGTGCTCACATTCAATATCATGCTCCCTGATATTGTCTGCTATCAGGTTTAAGGCTTTGCGTGCAACCTCCGCAAGCAGTTGCGCATTATTTTCCCCGAAATCACTTATGACCTTATCATAACTGGAATCCATAAAAGTATTCAGGTGTGCAGTAGTACCTCCGCTGGTTCCAAAACCGAGCGTATGTGCTTCAGCCACAATGCAGGACTTTCCTGCTTTCTGTAACAACAGCGCTGTGGCGAGACCGGTTATGCCGCCGCCTACTATAAGGATGTCGAATATTTCCTGTGGAATGGCCTTGTTTTGCGATACATAGTCTGGCATACTGCGCTGCCAGAGGCTGGTAGTAGTTCCATCTCTTTGCATAGAAGGATATTTTAGGGTATTTACTCTAAAAAATGTGCCTTGGGGGGAAGCTGCGAGCTGTGAGCTACGAGCGTCGAGCTAAAGAAGTTGTTCTTCTTGCTCGCAGCTCGAAGCTCACAGCTCATAGCTGGCTTCTCGTTCACAGCTTATAGCTAAATTTGCCAAATGGGCCAGAAGAAGCTAAAGCGATTTGCTGAAATTGAGACGTTTAATAATGTGCTGCAATACCCGGTGGGGATGCAGGGCAAATGGGAAAATGTGTTCCATAATTCAAATCCAGTTACGCTTGAGCTTGCATGCGGTAAAGGTGAGTATGCATTGGGGCTCGGACGATTGTATCCAGAGAGAAATTTTATCGGGGTAGACCTGAAAGGCAACCGCATTTGGGCAGGCGCAAAAAAAGCGATGACAGAAGGCCTGAAAAACGTTGTCTTTCTCAGAACACATATTGATAAGCTTACCGATTATTTTGCGCCCGATGAAGTGCAGGAGATCTGGATCACATTTCCCGATCCGCAGTTAAGAATATCACGTGCAAAAAAAAGGCTTACGCATCCAAAGTTCCTCCGGATTTACCAGCAAATTCTGCAATCAGACGGAAAGATCCATCTTAAAACAGACAGTCCTGATCTTTATGCATTCACGCGCATGGTAATTGAACAGTACAATCTTGTATTGCACAATGATGAGGATAATGTATATGCATCGGGTAATGTAAGAGAAGAGCTTTCCATCAAAACTCATTACGAGGCATTGGATATTGCGCAAAGCAACCGCGTTCATTACCTGTGCTTTTCGTTGCCGCCAGAGTTACCCGCACAAGAAAAAGACATTCAACTGAAGATGATGCTAAAACAAGATCATGAAGAAGCCTTTTAATGAAGATGATGATTATTATTACAATAACGATGGGTACATTGTTTTGACTGAACAATATCATCTTGCCCGTGGATATTGCTGTGGCAATGGATGCAGGCATTGCCCGTACGATTACAAAAATGTTCCTGAACCAAGAAGAACTAAATTGCTGCAGGACCGAAAGAACAATTCTGCTTCCGGAGAAAATAGCAAATGATTTTAGGAAATAACAAATGGCAAAAAGCAAATCACTAAGAAAAAGCAAAGAGGAAAATGTGAGATTAAAAACTGTTACGCCTTCAGGCAGAACAGATGAAAATTTTTTTGAGTTGGTTTACCAGGCGGTGCGGCAAATTCCGAAGGGAAAAGTTACTTCTTACGGCGCTATTGCTGAAGTGCTGGGAACTAAATCATCCGCAAGAATGGTAGGCTGGGCCATGAACGGGGCCGGCCATGTGAAACCGAAAGTTCCAGCTCACCGCGTTGTAAATCGCAATGGCATGCTCAGCGGAAAACATCATTTTGCAACGCCTTCAAAAATGCAGGAACTCCTTGAAAAGGAAGGTGTGAAAATCAAGAACGATACTATAGTTGATTTCAAAAAGCATTTCTGGAACCCCAATGAGCAGGGCTCATAAGGTACAAGGCACAAGAGACAAGGCACAAGGCTTACATGCTGAATGTATAACAAATAGCTGCAACCCCTTGTGCCTTGCTTCTTGTCCCTTGTTCCTTACCGCCTCGGTTGTGATTGCCACAACACATGCGTAATGATCCATTTTCCATTGTGCTTTGCAAGCAACAGATAATCTGTTCCCCACCATGCCGTGCATTTTGCAGCAGCAGTTTGATCCTGCACATCCAGCACTTCTACTTTCTTCACAAATTTATCAGCCGCCGCTGGATTGTTTCGCGCCTTTACTCTTGCAACGTAATCCTGCATTGCCTTAAAGCTCATCGGCTCTCCCTGGTAAGCAGTACTGTCTTTGGGCCTGTAATAGCCATACTTTGCTACCTCGGGCGACATGCTGCGATGCAACTTTATAGAGTCGCCATAATAAAATGCATCGATGTAATCCATCACCGAAGCCGCAACCGCATCTTTATCCGATTGTGCAAAGGATGCCAGACTTAACAGCATGCAGGTCATCATTACATATCTTTTCATACACGTTTTTTAGACAATTAAAATATGCAAATGAGCGCACAATCACGGAGAGTTTTATATGAGCGGGGAAGAAGCTTTGAGCTGCGAGCTACGAGCTATGAGCAGAGGGAGTTCTTCTGCTCGAAGCTCGTAGCTCAAAGCCCGAAGCTCAATAATACGGGCTTATCATAAGATAAACCACCACGCCTGTTATGCTTACATACAGCCAAACCGGCCAGGTAATTTTTGCGAGCTTGCGGTGTGCAGGCCATTCC
>JBAVMD010000812.1:0-3690 GCA_049689695.1 Chitinophagaceae bacterium
GCAAAATGTTAAGCAAGGATCAATTTCAAACACCATAATTGTCTCTAACAAAAACAACTTTCCTCTAACGATCTCTTTTATATGTTTAGCTATTGCAATATTTATATATGGCCTGCTTACTGAAAGAAATAATTATGCTCATGAAACTTCAAGTGTTATTCCCGCAGATTTTACTAAAAGAAAGGACACTTTAGCAATTTTAAATGCTGCCTCTTTACCAAAAGGGCAAACAAAAAAGAATTCTAATATAATAGAAAAAAGTAAATCTTACCAAGATCTAACTTATATAAGATTCACAGCCCAGGAACAAATTCCGCCTTCCTTTAAAAATATATTCGCTGATTATTTTAACGAACGACAACTGGCTTTTACCACATACACTTCCGATTCGGCAACAAGCCGCTATTCATTCATTTGCTACATAAAATCTAAAAAAACAGACGTGGAGAGCCTGGCTGGCAAAATGATTGACCATTCGTATACTATCGATATATTTTTAAAAAATATCGAGACCGAAAAAATGTGTTTTGATAGTTCAATTTCGTTCACAGTATCAGGTTTTTCAACAGATTCCGAAACCAAATTGCAAAAGGAAATCGTCGAAAAGCTTAGATTAGCATTGCACAAAGTCGACCTATCTTATTGTAAATGATTTAATTTATGCATCTTAAACCTTATCTGATAGCAATTAATATTTTGTTACCAGTACTAATAAATGCCCAAGATATATTCAACGATGTACCAGCCGTTGATATTTCTCAAGGTGCAAAACTCATGGCAGCCAAAATGAGCCATACCCTTAGTCAAAAAGAAAAAAAAGTCATCACTATAAACTCTTTTCTTGACGCTCAAAAATGCGTGACCGAATTGGGAAATATATTTGCAAATGAAATTGAAACGCAACTTTTAAAGCGGAGTGAAAGTGTTACGGTAGTATCGCGTCAGGAACTTGATAAAGTAATCAGAGAATTGAAAATATCGAGAGATAGGATTTCAGAAAACGAAAATATTAAGAAAATAGGTGAGCTTTTGAATGTAGACGCTATAGTTATCGGAACATATTACATAATAAAAGAAGAGGTTAAATTTAATGTTCATTATATAGATGCACGAACAGGTCAAAAGATTGGCGCGGACGAACAAATTCTTAAGGTGGACCAGGATGTACAAAGATTAATAGCAAACTACGTTTCATGCGAAGACAGTATGAAAGTCACTAAATATATCGAGTTTCCGTCCTTTAATAAATTTAAAAAGGAAACTTCTGATTGGGTTATAGAATTCAAATCCGCCTTTGATGTACTTGAGAAAGGCTGGCTTACCCGAAGCCAATCGATCGAATGCAATTTCATTGTTACAAAAAAGAATGACACTCGGTTTAACAGTAATAACCTTTACTACAGCTTGGGTGACGCTCAAAGCAATATGGTACTTGACAAAAGCACTATCTTAACCGACAAATTTGAACTATTTCCTTGCTCCAACATTATTTTTCCAAGCTCGCTACACACATTCAACTTTGATTACACCATCGGGGAACCTACGGCGATGAAACTTGTATTTAATATAATAAACAAATCGTATACCATAGAAAAGATAATCAAATTAGAATTGATGATAGGCAATGATAAATTCATTTTCGAAAACCTGGCAATTCAACCTATTAATAAAAAGTCATTCAATAACTCTATATCATCTTATAACACATGGTAAAAAAATGGGCTCTTCGCCTGACCCTGACCGGAACTGTTATCACTGCTCTCCTGATCATCATCATTCTCAATCCTCTCCTCACCTACGCGCACAAAACAACCCAGTCTGGCCACACCATATTTCATCAGCAAAAGCTTGACCCGGCATTTCACACCTATTTTGATCAGGCAATAAATCTTGTAGCCGAAAGCGAATATTACAACCCCGGCTTCAAGCTTGATATCTGTCTCAATGATGGATCAAAATACCCGGCGATCATGAAAACACTTCGTGGACAAGCGTTTGCCTGGGGGTTTTACAACAAGGTTGTTTTAATGGGTAATGCCAACTACAAAGAAAATTATGTTGAGCTCAATGGATATAAATGGAACCTGGGCCAACTACTTGCTCACGAAATGATACATTGTTACCAGTTCAATAAACGCGGCTTCTGGAAATCAAACCCTGTGGCCAATATTCCGGAATGGAAATGGGAAGGCTATCCTGAATACATTTCGCGGCAAAGCAATGATCAGAAAGACCTCGGCAATAATATCAGCCGGCTTGTTGAAACCGAAAAGACCGAGAATAATGGCTGGATACAATTTGCAGACGGCACAGGCACAGTGATCCCTTATTATAAATACTGGCTGCTGGTTCAATATTGCATGGACATTAAGAAAATGAGCTATGCACAGATCATCCAGGATACAACTTCTGAAAAATCTCTGAACGATCAAATGATGAAATGGTTTAGTGAATGCGAATAAGCGGAATCAAACGATTCCTTTCGGAAATTGATTTTTCACAAGCCAGGTCAAATATATCAATGGTAAATCAACAACAAGATCGAACAAGAACATTGCTTTTATCCGTAGGCTTTGTTATAGTATTTCTTATTTTGCTGATAGGGCTTTCATTCTTTAAAAATTTTCTTTCATCCAGCCTCGAACGCTACGCGCATGGGATCTGCGGAATAATTGCAGCGGTTGCAGCAACATGGATTTTCCTGCGTATCGAAAAAAAATCTTTCAGCGACATCGGATTGAAATGGGAGTCCAAAACTTTTAAAAGATTCTTAATTGGATTAGCTATTGGCTTTGCTATTGCTGCTATAATGATCTTTTCACAGGTAATATACAGCGGGCTAAAAGTAGAAATGGCTGCAAATTATAATATCATCAATTTTATTATATGGTCGCTGGCATTGCTGCCATTGGCCTTTATGGAAGAGATGGCATTCAGGGGTTATCCATTTGTAAAAATGAACAGAAGCTTTGGCGTTTGGATCACCCAGATAACGATAGCTGTTTTATTTGCTTTGTATCATATTGTAAATGGCTGGTCAGTTGAGGGCTCATTTACGGGTCCGGGAATCTGGTCGCTTGCTTTTGGATTAGCTGCTTTGGTCTCAGGAGGCATTGCCATGCCGACAGGGCTGCATTTTGGGGTGAATATGATACTTGCAGCGGTCGGCGGAAAGAAAGATTTACCTTCTATACTGAAAATTGATTTTGCCGGTGCTGCTTCAAAAGAAATGGTGCAGGACAGTGAACGTTTCGGTTTGATCCTTCATTTTGTTTTACTGATTGCCTGCCTGATAGCAACAGCATGGTTTGCCCGCAGGAAAAACGCGGCAACTGTTTTATAAATTGCAGCCTCAACTACATGGCTATGTCAACAGATTTTAAGATACGGCTCATTACACTTGCAGATGCAAAAGCAACCCTGGAAATATACCGGCCCTATGTAGAAAATACTATTATTTCATTTGAATATGAAGCGCCGGACATGCAGGAATGGGAAAGCAGGATCAAAACGATCACCGCAGAATATCCCTGGCTGGTATGCGAATACCAAGGCGAAGTGATCGGTTATGCTTATGGCAGCAGGCACCGTTACAGAACAGCTTATTCATGGTCTTGCGAGTCGACCATCTACCTTTCTGACAAATTCCATCACAAAGGTGTTGCAAGAATATTGTACGAAACCTTATTT
>JBAVMD010000813.1:0-4386 GCA_049689695.1 Chitinophagaceae bacterium
ACCATAGAAGAGCAGGGAAGAATCATTGCAAAAGAAAAAATAACCAGGTTTAGGGAAATAGAGCTGGTACCGCTGCAGGAAAGTTACGAGCTATCGCATGCTCAAAAGCGCCTTTGGATTCTAAGCCAGTTGGAAAATACTTCTATTGCATACAATATGCATGGGGCATTTTTATTTGAAGGGGCATTAAATAAAAACGCTTTGGTGAATGCTTTTACGGAATTGATAAAAAGACATGAAAGCCTTCGTACCATATTCATTACCAGCAATGGTGAACCTCGCCAAAAAATTATTGAACCGGCGGATATTAATTTTCATTTAAATACCCTTGATATCTCCGAAAACCCGGCAAGGAATGGCCTTGCAGAAAAACTGGCAACCAAAGAAGCAATTACTCCATTCGATTTATCAAAAGGACCATTACTTAGGGCAAGCCTGATAGGACTTGAAAAAAACAAATCCGTGTTGCTGTTTACAATGCATCATATAATAGGCGATGGCTGGTCAATGGGGGTATTGTTGAACGAAACCCTCACGCTATACAACAACTTTAATAAGAATAAACAAAACGGGCTTACCCCTCTGAGAATCCAGTATAAAGATTATGCAGCATGGCAGAATGCTCAATTACAGGGGGATTTGTTCGCAAAGAATAAAAAATACTGGCTGAGCCAGCTGGGAGAAGATGAAATACCGGTGCTTGAACTTCCTTATGACAAACCCCGGCCAAGAGTTCAGACATTTAATGGTGATAGAATTGATTTTTTACTGGATAAAACTTTGGTAAAAAAGCTTGATACATTATGCAAAGAAAAAGAGGTGACTTTTTTTGTAGGCCTGCTTGCTGCGGTTAAGACCCTTTTTTATAAATACACAGGGCAAACTGATATTGTAATTGGCTCTCCCATCGCAGGGCGCGAACATGTTGATCTGGAGAATCAAATTGGTTTTTATGTAAATACACTTGTCTTGCGCACCCGGTTTTTGCCAGGCAATAGTTATGAACAACTGCTGAGTATCATCAAAGAAGAATCCATTAATGCCTATGAGCATCAGCTATATCCTTTTGACAGGCTGGTAGATGATCTGGATTTGCAAAAGGATCTAAGCCGCTCCGCCGTTTTTGATGTAATGGTAGCATTACAAAATACGGAACTGAATAATAACAGGCCTGTTGCAATGGAGGGCATTGAGATAAGTAACTTTCCCAGCAAACGAATGGTAAGCATGTTCGATTTAACGATCAGCTTTTCAGAAGAAGGAGAGGGTTATTTAACCAGCATGGAGTATAATACGGATCTTTTTAACAGGAGTACCATCATTCGTTTGGGCGAGCATTTCACTGCTTTGCTTTCTGCGTTAGTTTCGGCTCCTGGTAAACCAATCAATCAAATATCATACATCAACATAGCGGAAGAAAGAAAACTGTTGGACATTAATGATTCGTTGTTTATACATCCCTATAATAAAACGGCAATACAACTTTTTGAAAAACAAGTAGAAAAAACACCAGGCAAAGCAGCCATAGAATATGACGGTACAATTTTGACTTACCGGGAAATAAATATAAAAGCTACAGAGCTTGCGTCTTTTTTGGCAAAGAGTAAAAAAATTGTAAGCCAGGATATTATCGCCATCCAATTAGAGCGATCTCCGCAAGCAGTATTCGCCATATTGGCTGTTTTAAAATTGAATGCTGTTTACCTGCCCCTGGATATAAACACTCCTGTTGAAAGATTGACCTATGTCTTGCAGGACAGTAAAGCAAAACTGTTACTAACTGCCAGCGAATACGAGGATTTAAGTATACCATGTCTGAATCCCGAAAAAATAGAGTACGAAGCTTTTGACCAGGAACTTACATCAATGGAAGTGTCAATGTCGGACAGTGCATATATTATTTATACATCCGGCACTACAGGTAATCCAAAAGGAGTGGATATTTCTCACGGAGCGTTAATAAATTATATCAATTGGTTTACAAGATCCTATAATATCACGGAACAGGATAATACGCTTTTAATATCCTCGCTGGGGTTTGATCTGGGGTATACTGGTTTTTGGTCGTCACTGGTTTCCGGCGCCACCATGCACATTATGAAGGAAATGAAACAAGTAGATCCTGCTGTTTTAATGCACTGCCTGATCCATTATAAAATTTCATACATAAAATTAACTCCTTCGCATTTTAAGCTACTTATACATGAGCTCCGGAACGCTAAAGCAAAATTGGAACTCCGGCTTATCGTATTGGGTGGAGAGCCTATACAGGTGGAAAATGTGGAAGAATATTTTAATTATGATAAAAACGTAACGATTGTAAACCACTATGGCCCTACAGAGACTACTATAGGAACAATTGCTGCAACCATCAACAGCAAAAATTTCAACGATTTTAAAAGAATGCCGCATATTGGAAAGCCTATTGACAATGCCCGGGTATATATTTTAGATAATGATGGCCATCTCGCTCCACAGGGCATAAGGGGTGAAATATGCATAGCGGGCGCCGGATTAGCAAAAGGCTATCGTAATCATTCGGAATTAACCATTGAAAAATTTGTAACCGTCCAGGTTGGGCACAACAAAGAAAGGGTTTATAAGACCTCCGATGTAGGAAAACATACCGAAGATGGCAATATCGTTTTATTGGGCAGAAAAGACAACCAGATTAAAATAAGAGGATATAGGGTCGAATTGGAAGAAATAGAGAATACCCTGAAGAAATACAGTGATATTGAAAATGCGGTTGTGACGGTGGAAGAATACAAAAACGAAAAGCAATTGATAGCCTATGTTGTGGCAAAGCCTGAAGCATCGCTATTCATCAACGGATTTAAACGTTATAAGTTACCAAATAACCTGGCCATAGCTCAGATTAACAAAAACGAAACGGATTATATCTATAAAGAAATATTTGAATTGCAGGCCTATTTAAAACATGGCATTTCACTGAAAGATGGTGATTGCATATTTGATGTTGGCGCAAACATTGGCCTGTTCTCCGTTTTTGCCAACATGGCTTGCCGTAACCCCAAAATGTATGCTTTTGAACCAAACCCCAAGGTTTATGACACATTAAGCGCAAACGCCACTTTGTATTGTCCGGGTATTAAATTGTTTAATTGTGGATTGGCAGAAGGAAATAAAACCAGCGAGTTTACCTTCTTTGAAGGGTTTTCTCTTTTATCCGGTTTATATGCGAATGAAAAAGCGGAACGGGATATGGTCAAAACCTTTATGGTCAATCAGCAAAATAAAGGTGTTGATGATATGAAGGAACTTGTTTCCAGCGCTGACCAGATATTGAATAAGCGGTTTAAGGCTTTCACTTTTTTGGTGCAGCTGGAATCTTTGTCAGATGTTATAGAAAGGGAAAATGTACAACAAATAGATTATTTAAAAATAAATGTTGAGAAAGCTGAACTGGATGTATTAAGAGGCATTCGCGACGAACACTGGGCACGGATACGGCAGATAGTATTGGAGGTGGATGTAAAAGAAAATCTTCCGATCATCACAACCATGCTGGAAAACAACGGGTATGACCTGATCGTGGAGCAGGACCTGTTACTGGAAGGCACTACCTTATGCTATGTTTACGCAATACGAAAAGGAGATAAGGCCAGGTTGAATAAAGGTAAAAAGCAACGGTCGCTTCACCTGGCTGCGCTGCCCGATAAAATAATTTCAGACGCCAGCCTCAGGGATTTTATCAGGAAAAAGCTTCCCGATTACATGATGCCTGCAAGGATAATTCAGATTGAAAAAATCCCGCTTACCGGAAATGGCAAAATAAATAAAAAGGCATTGAGGCATTTATCGAGTACCGGCATTGATAGCACGCGGGCGTACATAGCTCCGGGTAATGAAATAGAACAAAAGCTTGCTGATATATGGCAAAATGTTCTGGGAAAGGAGAAAATAGGAACGAATGACAGCTTTTTTGAAATGGGAGGCAACTCTTTAAAAGTAGTGGAGCTTTTCAGGCAGGTTGATATTTTCTATCCTGGGTCGATCAACGTTACCACCCTTTTTGATAACACCACCATCAGCAAGCAAGCAGATTTCATCAGCAACAAAAGCCACTCTTCGCAAAAGAGAGCGGATGAAGCACAAATTATTGAAGAAATAGAGCTATAATATAGTAATTCATGAACAGAGATATTGCAATAATTGGTATGGCCGGCCGGTTTGCCGATGCGGTTACCATTCAACAATTTTATAAACACCTTAGAGAAGGCAGAGACAGCGTGAAGGAAGTGCCAGCGCATATCATAAGCGAACGTACCATTTCTAATGATCTGGAATATACTGCCATGGGCTATTTAGATGATATTGACAAATTTGACCACAAATTTTTTAATATCTCCTTTACAGAAGCGC
>JBAVMD010000814.1:0-4404 GCA_049689695.1 Chitinophagaceae bacterium
AAGAACCTTAAACCCGAAACCTTAAACCCGAAACTAAATAATATCCCTCTCCTTCAATATCTGCCTCACCTGCGACCTGATGCTCAGCAAACGCCCAAGCATGGCGCCTGCTGTAAGTGAAAAACTAAATGCTGTAAGTTGATGGCCATGAAGCCAGTTGTGCAGGAACAGGTGCCGGCTGATGCTGAAAAAAACATAGATCACCAACAGTCCAATGCCTATCCTGTCCATGCGGGCGATCACTTTTGAAGTTTCTTCTTCCCAGTAAACACGCTTTCTTCTTACGAACACAGCGCCGATCATCGCGCCCAGCATCATAGCGCCCACGCAGGCCGATGCCTCCAGGTAGCCAACCTTGACCTCGTAAATAATAACGGCAAGAAGCAATACAAATACCACAAAGAATATCCATAAGCGTCTCAGCAGCTTACGCTCTACATACTGTTTTGCATTCTTGCCCTTGCGGGAGTTGAGCAGCATGAAAGAATGAGGGCAATTCGTATGCCCGGAGGTTTATTATGTTAATAGTACACATTTGTGCAGCAGATTTCCCATCGCCCTTGCCTTGCCTGTATTATTAACAGCTAAATCTTCTGTTATGTCAAGCATCAAATATGTTTCTACCAGGGAGGAACTAAAATCTGCCCTGGAAAAAAAGTATGATTATATCATTATAACCGACAAGAGCCTTGCTGGTTATGTATCAGTCATTAAAAATGCCAAAGAGGGCGTTTTAACGGCAGCAATTGTGGCCACAGCGGGCGCAGTAACTATGTGGTGGAATCCGATAGGATGGGCGTCAGGAGTTGTTGCTTTAACTACGGGTGGAGCATTAACGTTGGCCGTGGCATTTTTAATAGTTGCTTTAGGTGTTGCGGTCCTCTGGGCATTGTATCGCGAATGGAATATTGCCGCCAGGGGAACATTTAAGCTGCCTGACGGAACTACGGTTACAGGCGAAATTATTCTTACCCCCAATCGATGATCGGGTTCAAAAGCTAAAGTTGCAGCTCAATCATTAATCGTTTGCAGCCATCAGCTTTCCGTAATGTAAGACTACCGCTCTTATCTCCCCGAATGAAACTTCATCGTTCAACGCCATGCGGATGGCGCTTGAATGAAGGTCAGGCTGCGCCTCAAGAATGGCGGCTATCCTGTCAAACTTTTCCTGCGGCACCAGGTCAAGCACCTGTACTTCACCGGTAGGAATGAAGCTTACTAGATGCGATTCGATAGTGCTTGGCGCAAGCTCCCGCTCTGCAGCTATTTCCGCAACCGACTTTCCTTCTTTAAATAACTGAAGGCTTAGCTTGCTGCTGTCGCCCTTGACTGCTTTGGGTTTTTTAGGAACGATCAGTTTCTCATGAAGGGGTGCTCCCGGCTCTTCTGCATTTGTTTTGGGTAATGATTCGGTCAGCTCCAGCAAGCGCGCCATTTCTTCTGAGGCCTGCATGGCCTGTGTAATTTCAGCGGCGCGTAATAGTTGTTCTTTCTGCCTTTCGAAAAGGGTTTTCAGCTCATTCAATTCCGCCACATATTTTTTCACCTTCGGCCAGCTGCTTACATCTTTAATATGCGCTTCGAGTAGTGATAACAATTTTTCATCGATCTCCTTTACAAAATATTGCACAGCGGCCTGCATGCGGGTATGCAGTTTTGCATAACCATCAGCATCATTCGCAACCAGCAATTGTTCCAGTTGCCTGGTAAATTTAGCTGATACTTCCTGCTGGCTGTCTGCTGCACGCATCATTGCACCGGCACATGCAAAGCAAGATGATTTATTGAGCACCTTAATGGAATCAATGCCTTCAAGGTGCTGTTGTAAATTATTTACTATTTTATCCCAATTGAATCTCTTTAACAAGGAAGCTTTAACGAACGACTGTTGCTCTGTTTCGAGCGTTTCCTGCAACAAGTGTTCTGGCATTTCCGATTGCACAAACTGCAGCACCCGCTCATCAGTAAATATGCTTCCCGGTTGAATGCGTGAACGAAGCACCAATCCTTCCAGCCCTGTGAGTCGGCTGAGCGCTACATATACCTGTCCTGCGGCAAACGATGCCCCTGCATCGATAATAGCTTTGGTAAATGTCAGTCCCTGGCTTTTGTGAATGGTAATGGCCCAGGCCAGCCGGATAGGGTATTGCGAGAAAGTTCCCAGCTCTTCTTCGTCCAGCGTATCGCTCTCCTTATTGTATTTATAACGGATGTTCTGCCATTTCTCCTGTTCCAGTTGCAACAGGTACGGTTCATTGGGAAAAGAGATCATTACCTTATCATCGTCTATCGAATGAATGATGCCGATCTTACCGTTATAGTAGCGCCGGTTCTCGCCCTTATCATTTTTTATGAACATGATCTGCGCACCCTTTTTCAATTGCAGCTCTTCTTCCGCAGGATAAGAACGTTCATTGAAATCGCCTGTAATGGTTGCTCGAAAAGTATGCGGAGGATATTGCAGCTTGTGCAGTTCCATCCTGTTTATTGAATCGGCCTTTTCGTTATGCGATGTGAGCGTGATGTAATTTTCTTCCGCCGCAGGCGAAAATCCCGGTTGATAATATTGATGCAGGTGCTGCATGTCTTCAGGCGTGCAGCAATTATTGCGGATGTTATTCAGTATGCTGATAAAAACCTCGTCGGTTTGCCGGTAAATCTTTTTCAATTCGATGAAAACCGGTTGCGCCTGCTGCAAAACCAATGCATCAAAAAAGAAAGGGCTTTTGTAAAACTCCTGCAGCAGTTTCCATTCGTCCTGCCTTACCACGGGTGGCAGTTGAAAAAGATCGCCTATATAAAGTACCTGTACACCGCCGAATGGGGTAAGCGGCTGCTGCCGCACGCTTTTCAGTACGGTATCAATGGCATCCAGCGTATCTGCACGCACCATGGATACTTCATCTATGATCAGCAGGTCCAGTTCCTGCAACAATTCCCTTTTGGCCGCATTCAGCCGCAGATTTTTAAAAAGCGTATGCTGGTTGTTCACCATTCCATCGAACATATCGCCAATGCTTTGGCGCGTAGGCAGGTAAGTGCCAAAGGGCAATTGAAAGAAAGAATGAATGGTTACCCCGCCGGCATTGATGGCAGCTACGCCTGTTGGCGCTACGATCGCAATCTTTTTAAAACAGTTATCCCTGATATACTTTAAAAAAGTAGTCTTCCCCGTTCCAGCCTTACCGGTAACGAAAAGATGGCTGTTGGTTTGGTTTACAAAGGCAACGGCTTTCTGAAAAATTGTATTGGACGCGTCGAAATGGCTCATGTAATCACTCCTCTCCCGGGAATGGGCAAAATTATGCTTGTTTATAGTAACAGGCGCAAGCGCAAACAGAGATTTTTCCCCCATTTATGTGATGAAACCCACGCTAAAATTGTTGAAAGGAATGGCCTGAACGCGTTGGAAATGTAGTTTTGTTGTGTGCAACATGTAGAATTTTTTGATAAGGAACACTTCGAAAACAGGTATCATCGCGTGCCTCCACCGGCCTCGCTGGCACATTTCATCGATTTTTTCTGGGAAACGGATTTCGATCCGCTTTGGAATACCTACCCAGAAGGTTTCTCAGATGCACTCTTCCCGAACATCGGGTATACTTACCTCATCAACCTGGGAACGCCTTTCATCATGCAGCTGAACGACAGGAATTTTGAAATGAAGGGCGATGGGTTTCTGCCCAGGCATACCAGCATCGAATGTTACCATCAGCGAGGCAATAAAATATTCGGCATCAAATTCAGGATATCGCCCGTGATCTTTGAAAAGAAAGTAGATTTTTCAGAATACCGTGAGTATATATTTCCGCTAAGCTACCTGCTCGATCGAAAGATCATCGAAAGGATAAAGAAAGCCGGTTCGTTTGAAAAAAGGGTGAGCATTGCCGGCGCGCACTATCAATCCATTGTTGAAAAATATTCCGGCTCTTTGCAACCCGTGCATATTGTACGGGAAATACTGGACCATTGTTTTCAGCAGAATGATTTCAGCACAACGGTAGAAGTGTTTGCTGAGCGGTATAATATTTCTTCAAGAACGCTTCAGCGGTATTTTGAATCTGCTACCGGCATCAGCAGCAAGAAAGTGCTGCAGATCATGCGCATCCGCAAAGCGGTAACGCACCTTGCGCTATCGCCTGTAGATTTTCACTACGATCTGTATGGCTATTACGATCACAGTCATTTCTTCAAGCACTTAAAAAAATTCCTCAGCAAGCAAACGCTCGAGCATCTGCATCCGCACTTAACATTGCTGAAGTCTTTGCACAAGGCTTCGCCTTTGTGAATCCCAACAAAGGCTTCGCCTTTATAAATCCCAACGACCCACGACATAAAAAAGGCGAAGCCTTTCAAATTTGAGGAGAAACAACGGAACGCGGATTATTAGGATCATTAGGATTT